>JAZLFL010000168.1:0-5526 GCA_045615825.1 Lachnospiraceae bacterium | reverse complement strand
GCCGTGAGGAGATTGGCAATACTCCGCATTATGGAACTGTGGGTAAACTGAGGCAACTGAATATTCCACTTGTTCCACATAGAGCAGTCCAGATGACGAGGGCCGATTACGATTATTATGATTTCCTCATAGGAATGGACGGATGGAACATCCGCAATATGCAGCGAATCGCAGGCGGGGATCCGGATGGTAAAATATACAGCTTACTTCAGTTCGCTGGCAGCAGCCGTGACATTGCAGATCCATGGTACACAGGCAACTTCGATGACACATACAATGACATTGCAGAAGGATTGGAAGGTTTTTGGTCCTACCTGGAAGAAAATGTATTGCATTAACCCCTTTTCTTCTATATTCTAATAGCAGTGGGGTAGGATATGAAAGTAATCGGAGCAGCGAGGAGGGGTGCCACCAGACATTACGAGAGTTACATGTCATGGCGTGAGCACTACTTCCAGGATTATGGCGTGAATATAGCAGACATCATGTATGCAGGTGTCGTGAACGGTAAGTTCATCCAGGTGACGGTTGGTGCACTGTATGAGCTTGGCGATGAGAATGAGTGGTTAGCCAACAAGCTTCGCCGCATTACCTGCAAGCACATATATGCAGGCACCAATCCAAGAATGGAGATTCTTGATCAGATAGATGATCAGCTACGAATCGACCAGCCACTCGGATTACAGCTTGTATCGAAGTCGAGAATCTAAGTCACTATATCAATAAGATATAGTGATTTTTTTATATCTTTGGTATGATAGGAGAAGTGATAAGGGAGATTATATGAAGAATAAACTGGTTAAAACATTGGCGACTACGATGCTTGCTCTATTAACTGCACTTAGTCTTGGCACGAGCAGTTATGCGGCAAATTCATCACAGTCAATTGCCACAGGAATAGATGTATCTAAATATAACGGCACAGTTAACTGGGGAGCAGTAGCAGGCACAGGTGTTAAGTATGCCTTCATAAGAGTGGGTAATCCTCAGACAGGTCTCGATCCACAGTTCGCCGCCAACATGCGTAACGCTGCGGCAGCAGGCATCAGGACTGGAGTATACTACTACTCACATGCAACAACAGTTGAAGCAGCAACACTTGAAGCAATGCAGACCCTTAACTGGATTAATGGATATACTGTTAATTATCCAGTTGTATATGATGTGGAGGCCAGCGGTCAGAGAAGTCTGTCGGCAGCCCAGATGCAGGCAATAGTTAATACCTACTGTAGTATTATAGATGCAGCAGGATACTATCCGGTTGTATATTCATATAAGAGCTTCATGCAGAGTAAGCTTGGAGGCATTCCATGGGATAAGTGGGTGGCGCAGTATGCAGGCAACCTTGATTATAATGGCGCAGCCTTCTGGCAGTATACCAACAAGGCAAGAATTCCAGGCGTTAACACCAACGTGGATATGAATTACCAGTTCAAGAATTACGACCAGCTGATTGTAGCTAACGGATTCGTACCGCATAATGGTGGCATAAGATTATACCTTAACTGGAAGATGCAGACAGGCTTTACTAATCTTGGTGACGTGACTGTCTACAATGATCCTCTTACAGGAGCACTTCAGACAGGATGGTTCGTTACACCTGATGGCAACACATATTATGCAGAGAGCACTGGCGCCATCGCCAAGGGCGTATATGTCATCAAGGATGTAATATATTACTTCAACGAGAAGGGAGCCTTGGTTAGAAACGGCTCCGTAACAATAGATGGACTTAAGTTCGTAACGACTGAGGATGGTATCATCCTGCCAGTCACACCATAGTAAGGAGGCAACATGGCAAAAGTATTAGTATTTCTCGCAGATGGATTCGAAGAGATTGAGGCACTTACAGTAGTGGATCTGCTCAGACGTGCAGGCGTGGATACCAGAACAGTATCCATCACAAGCGATTATTCCGTTACAGGCTCTCACAGAATCACAGTAGATGCAGATGAGATTATTACAGAGACAGACTTCGGTGAGGCTCAGATGATCGTGCTCCCGGGCGGCATGCCAGGCACTAAGAACCTTGAGGCCGATGAGGTGCTTATGGGACAGGTGGATGATTTCATTGATTCCGACAGATATGTGGCAGCTATCTGCGCAGCACCAACAATTCTTGGACATAAGAGCAGATTAATAGGTAAGAAGGCATGCTGTTATCCAGGTATGGAAGACCAGCTTGATGGCGCTGAGGTAACTAAAGAGCCTGTAGCAGTTGACGGCAAGATCATCACAAGCCGCGGACTTGGCACAGCTATTCCATTCGCACTTAAGCTTGTGGAGATACTAGTGGATAAGACAACCAGCATAAGACTCTCAGAATCTATAGTATATAGTAAGCTTAATTAGTCGCAGGATATTTTGCAGGAGATAAGATGAAGAACAGATTACGCATTATGATGCTTATGATGTCTGCCTGTGCATTCGCGCTGACGGCCTGCTGGTCGGAGAATGCGGTGGAGGCAGAGGGTGACGGGGCATCACTTATAATAGAAGCGCAGGAGTCAGAGGAGGCCGAAGAGGAGGCTGAAGCGGCCGTGGATACATCAAGTGGCCGTGTGGTAAAACCTTATGCGATTACGATTGATGTCAATAATCCAGAGGACTGCACGCTTCCAGCTGCGTTTAAGACCAGTGATATTAATACTGAAGCCATGGAGATGACATATACCATATATAATAAGGATTACTATGATGCAGTGGAGATCAATATGCTGCAGATCGGTGATACCCTGGTATATGATGGAGAGAATATCGTAGTGGAATCCATTGAGGACAGGAGCGGTGATTTATTCATCAATGGCGGAATGGATATGGGCGGATGCGAGCTTCGTGCAGATGACGGTGGCACATATGTGGCACATGGAGTGAATGACTATGCAACCTTCTCAGAGGTAACAAGGATCACACTTCCGATTGCCGAGAGCCTGGAGATATCCGACAGTATTAATAATCCTAACGCACCAGTAATCGCAGGATACGAGGATCTGGAGGATTACATAGAAGGACTTGAGGAGTGGTCAAGCTCATTCAGCCCTTACGATACAACCGTTGAGATAAGAGGCGGTAAGGTAGTAGCAATTACAAGAATATGGACACCATAGTATACACAGGAGGAATCAATATGACATATTCATACAGAACACAGGGCACATGCTCACAGCTTATTAACTTCGACATCGATGGAGATGTAATCAGCAATATCGAGTTCATCGGAGGATGCAATGGTAACCTTAAGGCAATCTCTAAGTTATGCGAGGGCATGACTGTCGACCAGATCGAGGGTAAGCTTCTTGGTAATACCTGCGGAATGAGAGGAACATCCTGCGCAGACCAGCTTGCCAAGGCTGTCAGAGAAGCAGTTAATGCGTAAGATAATTGCATAATTAATAAAGTTAAAACACCCGCCATTTTTGTATCACACAAATTGGCGGGTGTTTCCTTTGCATTTCCAAAGCTATTTATAATTTTATTTTACTTCGTTCTCATAGACTTCCATCGCTTCAGCTTCGTTGATATCTAGTTGCATTATTAAGAACTTAATAACGAAATCATAAGAGGCGCCCAATTTGAGGTTGGTTTTCGCTGAATCTATAATAACATTTCTCTCTAATTCATCTACAAGTGTACCCATAGTTATAACCTCTCCTCTCTTTTCTTTGTCAGCAATTCTTTTTCTTGCTGAAATGTATGATTCTTCTTTTCTAAAAGCGATTATAAAATCTAGTGCATCCAAAGGATGATTGAGCCTATTAATATGAAGGTTATCTATATTATCACCATATGTGAAAACTTTTGCAAGCTCTTTAAAATCACCTTCGAGATAGTTGATCTGTGCAGAAGTTAGATTACACATATCGTATACATATATTGAGTAATTCTTCATCCATTTAGAGAATTTATTATTATTGCCATGAACCATGTCGACTAAAGATTTATTAGTGGTCCATGAATTCTTGTTGAAATTGAGAATAATTGTAATAACGGGTGTCAAAGAGAATACTTTAAGTTTATCCAGCTCACTCTGTATAAACGCTTTAGATTCTTCGTTATCTGCAATTCGAAGTAATGATGATAATTCTCTTTTTCTATTTCTATGTCTATCAATTTGTTCTCTGTAATTGGCATAATCGTAGCCCATTATTCTTACAGGTGCATATTCATCAAGAGAAGTCTGATTCTCTGCACCAAGAATAGCTAGACCAAAATAATTTTCCTCTTCGCTATCAGAATACTTCATCGCCATATCTCTGCTAAGAGAGCGAAGGCTATTCTGTGTATCTTCAACAATCTCTTCAGTTGGAATAAGTGTTAGATTCTCAGGTTCAATTAAATGTTCCTTGAAGAGTAATCCGTTAAATATATCAGCAAAAACGTCTGGATGAGATTCAAATTTTTTAGTGGTTAGATCCTTCTGAGCCATATATATCCCTTCTAAGATTTATTCAAACTGTCATAATAAGCCTTGTATCTATAAATGCTGCGTTCACTAATATTATTACGCTTTGCAATCTGTACCAATGTCATACCACTTTCATAACAAGTAACAAAATCATTATAGATAGCCATCCACTTAGCATTATGCTTCTGGCGCCCACTGACCTTTCTGTTTCTATAATATTCAAGCTCTTCCCTAAGTTCTTCCAATTCGCTCTCGAGTTCCGTAATACGGTCAAGAGCTTCTTCAAGACTTGTAATACCTTCCATAAGACACATGTACCCCCCCATATCAACATGTCAAATTAACTTTGACAAAAGTGTAAGTCATAAAGCAACACCTGTCAAATTCAATTTGACAGGTGTTAGTAGATAATAAAATAGTATTATTAATGAGTAAAATAGTAGTACTTTAGTATCAGAATATGAAAAATTCACCAAAAAGTCACACAATTTGTGCATCTTTTTTTGTTAAGGTTACATAAAATTTGTCGATAATATACAAGAAAGCTATATTTCTAATTGTTAGTATTGCCTAAAAGTGATATCATAATAAATGTTAAATTAGAATAGCTATACTATGGAGAATAGTGTCCAGATATATACAAAGGAGATTTTGTAAGTATGAAGAAGGGATTAGTGATTATATTAGCGGCAGCCTTGGCAGTAGCATTGGGCTTGGGAGGATTATCCTTCACCAATAATATGAGGAATACAAGATCATTCATGGCGGATGGTTATATTCTTGATCCTTCAGATGAGGAGATGGTTACTACAGATGTGGATACCCAGTATTATTTTACTCAGGGTACAAATTATAAGCAGAAGTATGGTAACCAGATTTTATTCAAAGATACATCTGGAAATAGTAATGCAATTGATACGATGCATTTCATTCACTATAACGATGGTTCATTAGGTGCATTTACTAAAGGTGTTGTGATGGACATCTCAGAGTTAAATGAAGCTAATTATGGATATTATAGTTTGACTAAGAATACTGTTCTTATTAAAAATGGTAGTTCCTATGAACTATCTAGTCGTGGTGAGTCCATGGCTCTTACGGAGTTTGTATGGAAAATCTCT
>JAZLFL010000167.1:0-5671 GCA_045615825.1 Lachnospiraceae bacterium | reverse complement strand
ACTTCGGTGATGGAGAAGGAGCCTGCGGCAATAGATTTTTGTATATTTGTTTATTTTTTTGATGGAAAGATGTGAGATGTCCTTGTGACTGTCCGTTTTACTGTAGAAAAGCACGTCAAATGAACTGTATAAGCAAAAAGGAGTGCTTGAGAAGAGCGGAGATGAAGAAATAAGCACGTCAACTGGACTGTATAAGCAAAAAGGAGTGCTTAAGAAGAGCGGAGATGTAGAAAAAAGCACGTCAAATGCATTTTATAAGCAAAAAGGAGTGCTTGAGAAGAGCGGAGATGTAGAAATAAGCACGTCAACTGGACTGAATAAGCAAAAAGGAGTGCTTGAGAAGATGGAAAATGAAGAAATAAGCACGTCAACTGGACTGTATAAGCGAAAAGGAGTGCTTAAAGAAGAGCGGAGATGAATAAATAAGCACGTCAACTCAACTGCATAAGCTAGGAAAATTGGTGATCGGATATGCAATGCTGTAGAAAACTTAGTGGTTTGAAACCCCTAGATCACTTTTTGCAAAAGAATGGTGCCGAAGTTCGGTTATAGGCACCAAAAAGTAAAAATAAAAAAATTTCAAAAATAAAAAAGGAAAACAGCGTCGGATGCCGAATACTACTTATACGGGCAAAAAAATAGTTACAAAACTAAACCACTGGTTTAGTGTAAAGCACTCAAGAAAGGATTACTATTAAGAATACGGCAACTAAACATAAGTCTCATTTTAGGGGGTAACGCATGTTTGAAATGTACAATTTTTCCGTAGACATGGAAGCAACCGGCAAAAGAATCCGTGCGATGCGTAAGGAACGCGGCATCACAGCTGACAACCTTGCAGAATACATGGGATTCACAACAGCCCAGCCAATATATAAATGGCAGCGCGGTCTGTGCCTTCCAGAAATTCCTAACTTAATAGCTCTTAGCAGACTCTTCGGGGTAAGAGTAGAAGAAATCGTTGTTATAAAAGAAGCAGCAGGCGAGAAGCCTGCTGCTTTTGACGTTAATAAGCTAAATTATTTATTTTTCAACCAGCCTTGCCAGTATGATTATCCTTTTTTGTTCAAAATATCGCCAATCATCTTAAGCAGCTCAGCCTTCTGGGTAGACTTAAGCATATAGCCATCAGGCTTAAGATCGAGCAGCTTCTTAACTGTTGCAATATCACTTACCGAAGTTAAGAACATAATTGGCACGTCCTTGGTCGCCTCGGCACCGCGCAGCTTAAGGAAGAACTCCTCGCCACTGCATTCAGGCATGTTGTTGTCAAGCAGGATAAGATCCGGCTTCTTCTCCGCAATGGAAGCCTCTGCTCTTGCTGCTGAATTAGCCAGTGCAACATCATAGGTATCCTGCAGCAGCTCAAGCATATTCCTTAGAGCCATTCCCGAATCATCTACAACAAGAACTCTCTTCTTAGTGCTAGTTGCAGATCCTTTTTCCTCGACCTTATTTCGGATATTATGGCAGGCCAAATCAACTCTATCCTTAATATAAGCAGGGTTAGCTGGCTTAAGTACGAAGTCAATTGCGCCAAGCTCCATGCACTTAACAAAGGTCTGCTTATTCTTGTTAGGCGCAAGGAAGATGACAGGCGTATTGAAGAACGACCTGTTCTTAAGCTTGCCAATTGTTTCGAGACCATCCATCTCTGGCATCTCAATGTCTGCAATAATAATATCAGCGCGATTAGTCGGGTTGGCAAAGTAAGCAACCGCAGAACGGCCATCCTTGAAAGTAAGAACCTTATAGTCTTCCTCCAAAGCATCGGATATGGCATTTAAGATGAAGCTGCTGGACTCGATAATTGCCACAGTCTCATTCTTGGTCTTAATCTCCTTAACGGCTTGTCGGTCTTCGTTAAGCATATCGATATCGCCAACATAGTCAGCTGGCATAATACCGGATTTAACAATCGTAACATCTTTATAATCAGGATTCGTATCAAGATTAATAATCTCTCCGGTTGAGGCCAGCTTTACCTTAGGGCGGAGAGCATTCTGTGTATGTGACACAACAAGAGCTACCTCGTCATTAGAAAGCACTACATCAATTCCTGGAGGATATGCTGGAATAACCTCATGCATAACATCCACAATCTTTGCATCGAACAGAATTCCCTTACCAGAATTCATATACTCAAGCGCATCCACTGGTGCAAATGGGTCCTTATATGCACGCTTACATGTCAGTGCATCATATACATCCACGGCATGAATAATCTTGGCAAACAGAGGGATCTCTTTATCCTCCTTGCCGAATGGATAGCCACTTCCGTTCTCATTCTCGTGATGCAGGAGCGCTGCCTGCTTAACCACCGAAGGTATCTCCGGATTATTGGATAATATCTCATAGGAAAAACGAGGATGATTTTTGATTTCCTGAAACTCCTCGTCAGTGAGCTTGCTGGGTTTATTAATAATAGCCTTATCAATTTTGCTCTTACCAAGGTCGTGACATATGCCAGCGAGGGAAAGAAGATTAAGGTCCTCTTCCTTAAGGCCCATTCTACGGCCTACTGCAACGGCAAATACTCCAACATTAACAGAATGATGGAAGGTGTAGTCATCATAGGAACGCAAATCAAAAAGGTCCACAGAAACGTCTTTCTTAGATGTAATCTGAGCCACAATATCTGCAGAAACATTGATAATCTGACCAATGTTCTCCTTGGCAACAGCTTCGAGTCCTCGTCTGATTGTAAGTTGGTCAACAACTTCCTCAGGCTCAACATCTGCAGACATAAGATCAGAAATATAAACGCCCATGTATCCCTGTGTCTGTATATATTCAATTGCCTTCTCATTAAGAGCAACGCCTTTTTTCAGCATGAAGGCATCTGTGTTATTGCTAATAACATCCCTTGCCATTATCATTCCTGGAATTAAGGAATCTGCTGGTACAAATCGCATAAAAATCCCCTTGCTATCAAATAAATTAATAGTTCAATAATTATATCATATATATACGATGTTTTGGAATTAGTGGATAATGGCTTTTTGTCACTTCGCCACCATTGTCATCCCATAAGTTTATTTAAACCACAGGTATATGGTGGCGCCCACAAAGGCCAATTAACATATTAGCATAAGAATATGCATGCGGATTCACATTCGCCCCACTAAGGTCTATGGCAATGACAATAACGGCCTTCGCCTGGTTATGTGTAAGGTAAGAAAAAATGATGAGACTAAATTCTTGGAAGCCATGGAGCAGCTGAAGAACAAAGCACTGCTAATTGGTGCCAAGGATTACCTTGAAAACTGCGATATGCTGCAGGTACTATAATCCTATTTAAGTGTGCTAAAATATATTAGTTGGCAAAATGATTAGGCGGAGACAATAAGTGGAAGAAAGTAATGTAAAAGTGATATATCTGGCTCATAATCAGATAATTGATATATATAACCTGCTAAATGATTATAGATGCATGCGTATTGAGAAAGATGGTGTCATAGAACAAGCATCCAAGATACTGCGTCAGCAGGTTGCACTTGAAGATATAGAATTCCGAATTTTATCTAATAGTATCGATTCCTTGTTGGTGAAGAGTATTAATGAAGATTGGAAGAGAATGCTAAGTGAAAAACCTGAGGATTCCGTTAGGATTGACCCCGTAAAGGCAGGATATATCTCGGCGACAGTGGCTATAGTGATGATAATACTATAT
This sequence comes from Lachnospiraceae bacterium, assembly GCA_045615825.1. GTDB lineage: Bacteria > Bacillota > Clostridia > Lachnospirales > Lachnospiraceae > Colinaster. Next base: position 1,998 of record JAZLFL010000167.1, on the reverse strand, counting down.
GCGGGAATATCATTTTATTACTATTTGACAGGTACGCTGTTATTTTTGATTCTTAAGAAGTTTTTCTTCGTTTTGTCAATAATTGTTACTGTAGTTGGATTTATTTTTTACTTAAGTGATGGACTTAAATTAGACGAAAGTGACTATGATATTTGGGACCAGCAGGAGTAATTCTGCTGGTTTTTTGTCACCCCCCGCCCCCGTGCCATGAACGAGCCCTCGACAATAGCAATTTATGCGTGATGTATGTTAAAATATCAAAGTTGAAGTTAGCATAAGACAGAAGCGAGGCAGACAATGTGTGGAATTGCTGGAATACTAGGGTATAACAACGATCCAGTTAAGAATATAGAAGCAATGAATGAAGCCATGATCGAGAGAGGTCCCGATGATGGCTCTTATTGGTTGGACGAGAATAGACACGTAGTCCTTGGTCACAGAAGACTTTCGATTATCGACCTGTCAGAATTCGGAAGACAGCCGATGATCTCCCACAGCGGGGATACCGTTATAGCCTTCAACGGCGAGATCTACAATGCAGCTGAACTGCGCGCCAACTTAGAGTCCAAGTATGGAAGCATACACTGGAGAGGTCACTCAGACACCGAGGTCATCTTAGAGGGCTTTGACCGTGGCGAGAATGTCTACGAGGAAGCCAGGGGCATGTGGGGCATCGCGACATACGACCGCAGGACAGGTGAGGTGAAGCTCAGCCGTGACCGCATGGGTGAGAAGCCACTCTACTACGGACGGGTAAACGGCCAGTTCGTATTCGCATCATCCATTAATAGTATTCGTGCCCTCCAGGGCTTTAACAACCGAATCAACGCTGCCGTCCTTTCGACCTATTTCCGCGACGGCTACATCCCAGCGCCCTACTCAATTTACGAGGACATCTATAAGCTTGAGCCGGGATGTGTTCTTACCATCAAGCCACCATATTCAGAATGGAAAATTGACAGCTACTACGACATCAGACAGACGGCAGCATATGGACAGTCCCACCTGTTCACAGGCTCAGAAGAGGAAGCAGCCGACGAACTTGAGCGTCGCCTAAAGGATACATTAAGAGGCCAGATGATATCGGATGTTCCGTTAGGAGCATTCTTGTCAGGAGGAATAGATTCAACACTTGTAGTCAGTCTGATGCAGTCAATATCAGACAGACCGGTTAAGTCCTTCACCATAGGCTTTGAGGAGAAGCAGTATGATGAGGCAATATATGCAAGAGAGACTGCGAAGCTTCTTGGCACAGAACATACAGAATTATATGTAGGATATAAGGATGTAATGAATGCTCTTAACGAGATTCCAAGGACCTTCGGTGAACCATTTGCAGATTCATCTGAACTTCCAACAATGCTTGTAAGCCAGATGACAAGAAGGAATGTAACAGTAGCATTATCGGGTGATGCAGGAGGCGAATTCTTCTGTGGTTACAATACATATAAGGATGCTAAGACCAGTATCGATGTTATGAGAAGCAAGCTTGGATTCGTTAAGGATCCGGTGCGTGGAACAATCGGCAACCTGCTTCTTAACAGTCCTCTTAAAGCCAATCCTCTTATTAACACAGTTGGAAGATGCTTTACAATAAAGACAGTCGAGGACTTTTTCCGTATGGTAAGGGATGATGATCCGAGGATTAATAAGCTGACGGGCAGCAGCATAGAGCTTCCGAATGCCATGAACACGTACAAGGAGGGATTCCTCGAGAATGACATCAGCAATCTGATGCTTATGGATATGATTAAGTATCTGCCAGACGATATCTTAACCAAGGTTGACAGATCGGGTATGCATTACTCGCTGGAAACACGAATTCCGCTGCTTGATAAGACAGTGATGGAGTTCGCATGGAGCCTGCCGCTTGAATATAAGATGCGGGATGGCATAACCAAGCGTCCGCTACGTAATATTCTGTATAAGTATGTGCCGCAGGAGATGATGGAGAGACCTAAGAAGGGCTTTTCGGTGCCAGTATCGAAGTGGCTGCGC
>JAZLFL010000166.1:0-9399 GCA_045615825.1 Lachnospiraceae bacterium | reverse complement strand
TCTTCTTATGGCTGCTGTATTCCTACCCTGACCAGATTCGTAGACGTCTATTGCGCAAGACCCAAACTTCAACACCGTCGAAGAAGGGCAGCTATGCAAGCTCCTTATATACAAGACTGCTCAACTAGTATAATCTATAACATTATTTACTGTCAAATAGCTAATTAAAATCAGTCCAAATATTAATCTTCTGACTTCGCCTTGCTCTTTGCTCTCATTTTCTTAAAAAATGAACTCAGCATCTCAGAGCACTCCTGCTCCATCATTCCATTTTCTGTAATAACCTGATGATTAAATCTTGGTTCATTTAAAATATTCATTATTGAACCAGCACAACCAGCCTTTGGATTCATACATCCGATTATTACTCTTGGTATTCTTGCCTGAACAATGGCTCCCGCACACATCTGACATGGTTCAAGTGTGACATACATTGTACAGCCTTCCAGTCTCCAGTCCCCCAGGACCTTACTGGCCTTCTTAATGGCGATAAGCTCCGCATGCGATAACGTATTTTTATCTGTCTTGCGGCGATTGTATCCGCGTCCGATTATCTTGCCCTGATATTCAATTACACATCCGATAGGAACCTCACCAAGCGTACCAGCCTTCTTAGCAAGCTTAAGAGCTTCCTTCATATACTTATTATCAGTCATTAACATCTTCCTTCGGTCGCAGTCCTTCCTGCTACATTAATGTGACCTCTGCCTCAAGTAATTGTACACTAAATAGGCTAAAGAAGCTATAATACCTTATATGGATATACATGGACTTACTAAGACAACTTTATTGGATTATCCCGGACACGTGGCTTCAACCATCTTCTGTGCCGGATGCAATTTCAGGTGCCCGTTCTGCCATAATGGCGACCTGGTGCTGCATCCATCAGTCTACCCGGTTATAAGTGAAGAAGAGGTATTTGCTCATCTTAATAAGCGTAAGAATGTACTGCACGGTGTATGTGTAACCGGTGGAGAGCCGACTCTTCAGAAGGATTTGCTTCCCTTCCTTGCAAAAGTTAAGGCGACTGGGTTACTTGTTAAGCTTGATACCAACGGATACCGCCCGGATGTTCTAAAAGATGTTATTAATTCCGGCCTTGTGGATTATATTGCAATGGATATTAAGGCAGGAAGAGATAATTACAGGCAGGCAGCCGGAATATCGGTTGACATAACTTCAATTGAAGAATCCGTAGCTCTTCTGTCCAATTCTTCCCTTGAGCATGAATTCCGCACAACCTGTGTTAAGGGAATCCACTCCTCATTAGATTTTGCAGATATAGCGGACCTGCTTCCATCTGATTCAAAGTATTACCTGCAAAGCTTTAAGGAAAATGATGCAGTTATTGATAAGACCTGTTCCTCGTTTACAAAGGAGGAGCTTGAAGAATTCCTAACTGTGGTACAGACTAAGATCCGTTTTGCCACACTTCGTGGCATAGATTAACAAAAAGACGTAGGGGTTAATAACCTCTACGTCTTTATTATTACTTTGTTGCTGTATCAATACCATGTGCTTCGCAGTTAGCCTGATGCTCCTCACGAATCATCCTCGCCTCGCAATTGTCAGAGTGTATCTCCTTGAAGCCGAACATATCCCTCATCCTCTTCTTGGCAATTCTCTCCTCAGCAAGCTGTCTGGCAAGCCAGTCATGTTTCCTGTCTTCCATTAGATAATGAATCTGGTTACTTCTGCCTTCACCTGCACTTCCAGCTGTTCCACCTCGCAAACCTTCAGATATACCCGTGGTTTTCGTTCCACCTGTAGGCTGCATGGTATTAGCGGGATTAGGCTTAAAATCGGTATTAAGCTCTTTTATAGATCTTCTCACCGCCTGCTTACTCTTGCGCTTATTCACATTAATTGCTCTGATAAAAAACAGGAATATGAAAAATAGTATAACGCCATTTATTACATTATCCATATTATTCCACTCACTTTACTTAGTGCCAGTTAATTACTCTTAATAGTCTCTGTAATAGCTGATACAGTTCCTGCAAGATTAGCAATATCTGATGGAACAACAATCTTAGTTGCCTGTCCATTAGCCATCTGAGCAGCTGTCTCATACTGCTTAAGCTGTAAGTACTGTCCTGATGGATTAGCTTCATTAATGAGTCTTATAGACTCAGCCTGTGCTCTCTGTACAGCAAGAAGAGCCTGCGCCTCACCTTCTGCCTCACGAATTCTCTGCTCCTTAACGGCATCAGCACGTAAGATTGCAGCTTCCTTCTCACCTTCTGCAAGAGTGATAGCTGACTGCTTCTTACCTTCTGCAGTAAGAATTGCCTCTCTCTTCTCTCTCTCAGCTCTCATCTGCTTCTCCATTGCATCCTGGATAGAACGAGGTGGCTGAATATTCTTAACCTCTACACGGTTAACCTTAATACCCCACTTATCTGTAGCTGCATCAAGAATCTGTGTGATCTGACCATTGATTGTATCTCTTGATGTAAGTGTCTCATCAAGTGTCATTGAACCGATGATATTACGCAGTGTAGTAGCCGAAAGATTCTCAATAGCTGCGATTGGTCTCTCAACACCGTAAGAGAACATCTTGGCATCAAATACCTCGAAGAATACAACTGAATCAACCATCATAGTAACATTATCCTTAGTGATAACTGGCTGTGGCTCGAAGTCTGCTACCTGCTCCTTCAATGATACCTTCTTAACTACTCTGTCTAAAATCGGAATTCTAAAGTGAAGTCCAGCTTCCCAGGAAGCCTTGTACTGTCCTAAGAACTCTACTACCCATGCATTAGCCTGCGGAACAATGCAGATGCATCTGATCAGCAGAATCACTACTAATACAACGATAATTAATGCTAAATAGCCCATGTTAATACCTCCGTTTGTTAATCGTCTACTCCATTAAGGTAGTTAATATAATCTACTACCATCATTGCAATCTTAAAAGTAAGAGCATCATCAAACACTCTCATATCAAGACCAATTGCCTTCTGCAGCTTCTCCATTCTGTATACTAATGTATTGCGGTGAATGAAAAGCTGTCTTGAAGTCTCTGAGACATTAAGACTGTTCTCAAAGAACTTATATACTGTTGTTAAAGTCTCTTCGTCGATATCCTCAGGTCTTGAATCACCGAATACCTCCTTAACGAAAAGTCTGCAAAGACTCTCAGGAAGCTGGTAAATAAGTCTTCCAATTCCAAGATTCTCATACGACAGTATATTCTTGGAACCAAAGAATATATTACCTACATCCAGTGCCATCTGTGCTTCCTTATAGGACTTTGATATATCCTTAAGCTCCTTCACAGTAAGACCATATGCCACACGCACATTAATCATAGCCTCTGTATTAAGAATATCTAAGATACTCTTCGCTATATCGGCTATATCATCTCTTGTTGCATTACTATCAAGATCCTTAATTAAGATAATGCTCTGCTCATTAACTGAGAGAATGTGATTGCCTGCATTGTCATAATAAAGGCCCTTTAATACCTCCATGGCAATATTATCACGATCATTCTTGGTCTCAATTATATATACAACTCTTCTTACATCATTCTCGATGTGAAGCTTCTGTGCACGATTGTGAATATCCACAAGAAGCATATTATCCATTATCAGATTCTGGAAAAAGCTTGTCTTGTCCAAACGATCTCTGTATGCATCCATCAGGTTACTTAACTGACTTACTGCAATCTGTCCAAACGTTCTCGCTTCTTCCCCAGTGCCCTCTGTAATTACTATATAAGAAGCGTCATCAGCACTACGTACTCTGAAATAGCTATTAGCCCCAGCTACCTGACTATCTGCTTCTGAATCAACGAAATCACTAAGAATTCTACTGTCTATATTCATATCACTGGTCTCAACAACCTTGATTCCACTGTCATCATATACAGACATGTTTATCTTGGTAATAACATTCAGCTCTTCAATAACCTTCTGAATAATAGCATTGGATAACATATATACCTCTCACCCGAATCCAACAAAGCGACTTTAATTAATTATAACATAAAAAGGGAGAGCATGCTCTGCCCTCCCTCTCATAATCAATTGTAAATACAGACTAGTTAGTAATAACCTGCTCTGTCTCCTTATCAAATACGTGAACCTTCTCAACGTCGAATGCAAGCTTAACCTTGTCACCAGGTCTAGCTGTTGTACGTGGGTTAACTCTAGCTGTGATAGGGAACTCATCGATATCGAAGTAAAGGTAAACTTCTGCACCAAGAAGCTCATAAACCTTAACTGTTGACTCGAATACGCACTTAGCTGTCTCAATAACCATCTCTGAATCATATACATCTTCTGGACGGATACCGAATGTAACAGTCTTTCCATCATAACCGCCATCGATAAGCTTCTTAGCCTTAGCTGGTGGAAGTGGAAGTGTCTGACCTGCAAAGAGGAGGTTAGCCTCTTCACCCTTAACCTCAACCTTAGCGTCAAGGAAGTTCATCTGTGGTGATCCCATGAATCCTGCTACGAATAAGTTAGATGGCTTATCGTAAAGGTTCTGTGGTGTATCAACCTGCTGGATAACACCGTCCTTCATAACTACGATTCTTGTACCAAGAGTCATAGCCTCTGTCTGGTCATGTGTAACGTAGATGATTGTTGCATCAAGTCTCTGATGAAGCTTAGCGATCTCAATTCTCATCTGAACACGAAGCTTAGCATCAAGGTTTGAAAGAGGCTCATCCATAAGGAATACCTTAGGGTTACGTACGATTGCACGACCCATAGCAACTCTCTGTCTCTGACCACCTGAAAGAGCCTTTGGCTTACGATCAAGTAATGCAGAAAGATCAAGGATTCTAGCTGCCTCACGAACCTGCTTATCGATCTCATCCTTTGGTACCTTACGAAGCTTAAGACCAAAAGCCATGTTATCGTAAACTGTCATATGTGGATAAAGAGCGTAGTTCTGGAATACCATTGCGATATCACGATCCTTTGGCTCTACATCGTTAACTACCTTATCACCAATCTTAAGCTCACCAGATGAGATATCCTCAAGACCTGCGATCATACGAAGTGTAGTAGACTTACCACATCCTGAAGGTCCTACGAAGATGATAAATTCCTTATCAGCAATCTCAAGGTTGAAATCCTTAACAGCTTCAAAACCGTTAGGATACTTCTTGCAAACATTTGTTAAAGATAAACTTGCCATTTTATTTCCCTCCAATTAATCGGGCTATAGCCCATCACTAATACAAAGTATATTACAGGTGTTCAAATATAAAAATAGGCAACCTGCTAAAAATACTTAATGATTTCTAGCAAATTGCCCATTTTAATTATGACTCAAAGTCATTGACTCTTATACTCTTAACATCAGCGAGGTTATCACTATAGAATACTAACTGATTCTTACCCCTTCTCTTGGCCTCATATAAAGCCTTATCTGCTGCCTTATATGCTGAATTGAAGTCCTTGGCATCCCGTGGGAATACCACTGCACCGATACTTGCTGTGGCAGAATACTTAACGTAATCACCAGCCTTGAACTGATGGAACAGAGCTGTTAATCTCTGACCTTCTCTCTCAAGCTGGTCATCATTCTTAATATTCTTAAGAAATACCACGAACTCATCACCACCAAGACGGCCTATAATATCTGTCACTCTGAACTCATTCGCAAGCTGATGGCCTAATGTACGAAGCACCTCATCACCAAAGGAATGACCCATTGTATCATTAATCTTCTTAAAGTTATCAATATCAAACAGGAACATAAGACTCTGCGTATTAGGATTCTCAGTCATATACTCCTGAATCTTACGCTCAGTAGCAATCTTATTATTGAGACCTGTCAGCAGGTCCGTGTCAGCCTTATCCTCAAGGTCCTTACTCTCTTCATTCTGCCTGAATCTGTTAACAAGGAATACTACGAAGATTAAAGCAACGAAGATACAAAGCGCAATGATTGTAATTCCAATCATTCTTGTTATGCCTTTTATATTGCTGTTAACAACCGAGTCAATATATGACTGATTAATGATAACCGCTAATTCCCAGTCGTTAGCACCGGTTGGTGCCATTACCACAGTCCTGCGCTCACTTCCATAACCTGCCTGGAAATATACCTTTGAAAGCTTATCAACCTTTGCCCTAAGCTGTGGCAGTGTCAGTCCTGTTATCGTGGAACCCTCAAGCTGATCAAACATGTTGGTTCCTGTATTAAAACGGCTGTCATATCCTTCGCGGGAAATAATATCACCATTAGCAGCAACAATTGCAAATGCAAGAGAAGTACCATAACTCTTTGAAGGAAGGTAACGATACACTCCGTTAACATCCTCAAACAGATATACATAGCCTACTGTAGCACCCTCTGTCTCAAATGAAACCGCGCCAACAAATGCAGGCTTATTAAGAATTCCTTCATCATCTGTATATGCATAGCGCATCGAAACACCAGGAACGAAATAATCCTTTGTGCTTAAATCCACTTCGCCGCCTTCTGAAGAATATCCCTTACCGTCTGCATCAGTAACCACTGCAAGATATACAGTGGATGAACGTTCAACAATTGCCTTTGCACATCTAATCATTGACTCTTCATCAGTTAATGATTCAGAACCGATAATAGCGGCAGCGCCTGTCGCTTCATGGACAATATTCTCTATTCCAAGGCCTACCTTCGCAGCATATGCAGAGATCTCGCCGGACAGCTTCTCTTCAACTGCAGTTTTGCTTCTCTTAGTGGACAGATATCCAATATCGATAAGTATCGCAATTACAACAAGGAACATTCCAAGTGCAAGCAATCCCCACTTTATCCTGCCATTATTCTGTTGTGTCGAACCCTTACTCCTGGATGACATCAGAACTCTCTTCCTTTTCCTTAGGATCTAACCTGGTAAATATTCTCTTCCAGAACCCACTGCATATATATGCCGGTCCGGAAAAACCCATCAACAAAACTACTGGTATTAAATACGTACCATATTTCGTAAGTATTATAACAAACGGAAGTATCGTAACTACTATAAACAGTACTGTATACGGCAGATTAGCAATCGCCAGTATAAGTGCATTCTTAATAGTACGTGGCACCGTATTATAATAATGTGCCTGCATCGGATACACATATGTCATAAATGCAAGCAGTACAACTCCCGTAATGATAAATATGATCAGTGAAATACTTGTCATATTCTCAGGAACTGCACCTCCCATAACATAGAAATTAATCCCAAGGAAAGCTACAAGCACAAGATTAATTATCCATATTACTGTAGATTGGGAAAAGTTCTCTTTAAAAGACTTAAAAAAGTCCTTTAAAATATACGATTCCTCATTCTTAACAAGCTTGATAGTAACATAGTACATTGCGGTCCATGCTGCTCCAGCTGTAATAACCGGTATCGACAATACGATGACTAAAAGATTAATAATAATAAGATCCGTTATCTTAGTAAGACCCGATATTACAGGATGCTCTAAATTAAACATAGACTTTCACCAATTACTATATTATGTCTTCTATTATAGGACTTTTTACCCTATTTGCGCAACAATTCTTTAGCTCAGCAAAGCGGATTTTACGTCAAATACGCGACGCCGTTACACCAGTGATAATTCCATTGGAGTGAATATAACTCCATTAGTAATAGCCTGCTCACCCGTATCTTCAAATCCCATGCTGTGATAGAAGCCAACGGCATAAGGAGATGAATGGACTGTAAGGCTTTCAAACTCAGTATAATTAATCATATACTCAGCAGTCCTTAACACTAACTTCCTGCCTATGCCCATATTATGATATCTTGGATCAACGAACAGTAATGAAATATGATTGCCGCTGCGTGCTGAGATCATTCCAATAATCTCATCGCCATCTACTGCAACATACATAAGATAGTGGTTGGTTAAAAACAGTTTCTTAACATCCGGGCTTGTAACAAAGTTAGCAAAGCTCTGCGTTCCTTCTTCACCATATTCCTCGGATTCAAACTCCAGAAACACCTTAAACGCCAGCTCCATCGCTGCATCGAATTCATCATCTTCTGCTCTTCTGATAATTATTTCCGCCATAAACCTAAAATCCTGTCGATGAATGCATTAATACGTTCTATGAATGTGCTTATGTAATCGGAAAATGAATTTTTAACATTTTCCTTCACAACTTCCTTAACCTTATCTGTTGCCGAATCGATGACCTGGTCCTCTATTGCATCAACCATCTCATCAACACTCTTATACTCTTTGCCGTCTATTACCTTGTCATAGACATCATCCACAACGTCGACAAGCTTTTCCTTATCTATTCCAAGGTCATTAACAGTATCAAGAATCTTAACTGCCTTTTCCTTATCCCTGTCACTTATCTCTATCCCGAGATTATCTTCGGCCGCTTCAATTGCCTTCTCTATATCTTCCTCAGATTCAAGACTGCCATTTGCAATCTGCTCCTTTATAAGACTTACAATATCGCCATAGTCCTCATTATTCAATTGTTCCAGGCCTTCAGCATATACGCCAATGGCCGGTACCATACTCACAGTAACTGCAAGTAGAATCGCAGATAATCTAATTCTCTTTTTCATAATATCAATATTAGCGTGAACTTGACGCCCACGCTAATCATTACATCCTTGCTTTAATCCAGTCATATACATCGTTCATGACTGTATCCTTATCCAATTCATTAAGTATCTCGTGTCTGTCATCCGGATATTCCTTCTCAGATACATCCTTTATTCCAAGTCCGACATACTGCTCATACACCTTACGCACGCTCACACCGTAATCACCACATGGATCCTGGCCACCGTATACGAAGAATACTGGCAGATCCTTAGGAATATTACTTAACATAGCCTCATTATGAAGACGAAGCATCAGATCCTTAAGGGTTGTGAAGCCATTAAGTGTGAATAAGAATCCGCAGTTCTCATCTGCAATATACTCATTAACAATGCCCTCATCCCTTGTTAACCAGTCGAAGTTAGTCTTAGGATTCTCAATTCTGTTACAGTATGTTCCGAAAGCCATCTTATCCATGAACGGGCTTGGATGCTTAGGTCCCTGTAAAAGTGACAGCAACTTACATAACAGCCCCATTCCGCCAAGCAGTGGCTTTGGCATCATGAGTGTACCAGAGATAACAGCACCCTTAACACCTGTTCCATACTTGGTCAGATAGTTACGTGTGATAAGCGAACCCATACTGTGTCCGAATATGAACACTGGAAGCGTTGGATACTCAGCCTGTATAAGCTTCTTAAGACGGTGGACATCACGTACAACTACTGTCGCAGGATCACGTCTGCAGAAATAACCCTTAGGTCCCTTGCTTACAGACTTACCATGTCCCAGGTGTTCATTACCTGCAACCACGAACCCACGCTCACACATAAATGCTGCAAATGGCTCATATCTGTCCAGATGCTCAGCCATTCCA
>JAZLFL010000165.1:0-6726 GCA_045615825.1 Lachnospiraceae bacterium | reverse complement strand
GTTTGTAGCTGGCTTAGAGATATCGCATCCCTAAGCTGCAGCCATCTGCTTCATCATCTTAAGAGCAACGATCTGCTCTGAAATCTCTTCACGAAGACGGATAACGTCGTCTGTCATAACACGACCTGTTGAATCCTTCTGCTCAAGCTTATCCTCGATAAGTCTGTCAATACCGTAAAGAGCGATTCTTCTGTAGTCACCGATGATACGTCCACGTCCGTAAGCATCTGGAAGACCTGTGATAACGTGTGATGAACGACAAGCTCTCATCTCATCATTGTATGCGTCGAAACATCCAGCGTTGTGTGTCTTTCTGTGTGTTGAGAAGAACTCAGAGATCTCAGGATCTACTGTGTATCCGTTATCAGCACATGCCTTCTCAGCCATTCTGATACCACCGTATGGCTGCATAGAACGCTTGAAAGGAGCATCTGTCTGGAAACCAACGATTGTCTCCTTGCTCTTGTCAAGGTAACCTGGTCCATGAGAAGTGATTGTAGAGATAACCTTTGTGTCCATATCAAGAACACCGCCTGCTTCTCTTTCCTTCTTCTGTAAGTCAAGAACCTGTGCCCAAAGATCCTTTGTGTTCTGTGTAGCGTCAGCGAGGAAGCTCTCATCTCCATCATATGGAGTGTAGTTCTTCTGGATGAAATCACGTACGTTGATTTCACTTTCCCACTTGCCACCTACAAAATCTGTCCATTCTGGTCTCATTTTGCTAATGCCTCCTGTTTAAAATATATTATTATTATGTTACATAAAGTATTATGTTATTACTTTGTGTAAAACCATTATAAAATGCTTGTTTGGGGTAGTCAATGAATTGTAATGTACTTTTTTAAGTACATATATTATACTTACATAGGAAGAAATAATGTGTATACTACATGTAGTGGTCACATAACTATAGAACACTAGGAGGTAATTGACATGACAGTAGATATGAGTATGACAATCGGCGAAATGTTAAAGGCTAATCCAGATGTTGCACCAATCCTTTTAGAGGCTGGAATGCATTGTCTTGGATGTCCATCAGCTCAGGGCGAGAGTCTTGCAGAGGCTGCATTAGTTCACGGAATTAATGTTGATGAGCTTAAGGCTAAAATTGAGGCACTTTAATTAGTAGCAGAAATAAAAAGCTTCAGTTCCATGTGAACTGAAGCTTTTTTATTGTAAAACTGATTGCAACTGACTATTCAATCTGTCCGAGCTTCTGGAGTGCTGTATCTGCAATCACAAGCTCGAAATGCTCGCTAAAGTATGCCTCACTTACAGAAGTAAGTCTCTCTAATGTACCGTACTCAGATACGATATTACATGTCTTATTAAATGCGGCCTTATCTTCGCCGTTAATTGTTATTACTAAGAGATATTTTCCACTAGCAGAATCTTTATATAAAGAATTAATTCCGTCATAGAGGTTCCTAACAGCCTTGGCAGGCTTGATAAGATCATACATTGAAGGGAAGGAGAATATCTTGGATACAAGCTCGTTGCCCTTCTTAGGTGCCTTCTCCTCGGCCTTAACTTCCTCTACGGAAATAGATACATCAGCATTGCCACCCATTATATTGGCAGCTTCCTGCTTGATCTTGTTGAAGAGATTCATTATGTCGTTACTAATAAGTGATTCATCTCCAGGTACGTGATCGAGAACATCCTGATCATCCTCGCCTGAGTCCTCTATAACAGAAGGAGCAAAGCGGGAGAATCTTGTATCAAGCTCTTCTGGATCCTCAACCTTTGTAATTATTAGAACAATACAGTCGGAGTTAAGAGGTACCGCTTCGATCATAAGAGGAATATCCTCAGCCTCGAAACCGAACTTAAGGGAAGCCTGCTGAACCATATCTCTAAAAAGTGCCTTGGCCTTCTCAGTGCCATATGCAAGCTCGCTTAACTTCAACTGTCTGTCTGCGAGATCAGCTTTAGTCAGAGTACAACGAATTTGGCGATCATTAAGTTTTTCAATCTTCATATTCTTTGTCCTCCTCATTTTGATATTTGTATTTTATCAAATAACGGACTCTAGTCAAGTAAAGTGTTGGTTTAGAACACATTTTTTATACTTTTTTAAGAAACGTGCTTGCGACTGAGTGCTAATAACAGTATAATTGCCTTAACGAAGATGAGTCGGACAATAATTGCCGGAGAGGAGGCAAGGTACGACGAATCATTTCAGGAATATGCTTGTATGTGGAATCTTCCATGTACGTCTAAGCACAGGTTGTTTCAACCGATTATTCCATTCAATTAATTAAATAGTGTTTATTGTCTTACAGGCAACAAAGCTATTCGTGCATTTACATATAGAAATTTCCTACGTTTTTTGACACATAATCCGAAGTTTAGGGAAGTTATATGCAATTTAAAAAGGAAACACCTGGCACGTCCGATTTGTCTTCTGTTCTTATATCGTTATTGCTGTTAAAGGAATATATATCACATTTATCCTTTTGGTCTGCCATGCTGCATGCCAAAGCTAATAACTAAATAATTAAAGTCACCTGATGAGATTACCCCTGTAGACGAGTCAGGAAATTCGTAATGACGATATAGGAAAAAACTGATATAATAGGGCAGTCGAGTGCATATTATTTCCTATATATATGCACGACGGTTATGACGGAGGAATTATTCGCTGATGAAGAAGAAAATCATACCGGCAGTCGTCGTGATTGCCCTTATTATTATCGTTATAGCTGTAGCTGGCGGAATCTCAAGCTTTGAGCTTTTTGAGAAGGTAGGCTATAGCAAGGAATACAGGGACTTAAGCAGCTATTATAAGATAAGCAATGCGGGAGAGGTAGCTATTGTCCTGCAGGATGAGAGGATCGGCACCAAGGCCAGATTAATAGAAGGAACCTACTATCTTGATTATGACTCAGTAGGAGAACTTTTGAATGATGGCTTCTACATTGATGAGCATGAGAATCTCCTCATCTATACTACCGCCAATTCTATTATTCAGAATCCAATTGGAACTAATCAGTATTTCATATCAGGAGAGGAAGTAACAACTGACTATCCTATTTCCGTTCGCCAGGGTGATACCTTATACCTGGCCCTTGATTATGTGAAAAAATACTGCAACTTCTCTTACGAAGCCTTTACAGGTCCTGACCGTATCCAGCTGAAGACTGAGTGGGGCGATATTAAGACTGCCACAATCAAGAAGAATACATGGGTCAGATATCAGGGTGGCGTTAAGAGTGATATCTTAAGAGACCTTGAGAAGGGTGAAGAGGTTATTATCCTAGAAGAGCTCGAAGAATGGGATAAGATTAAGACAAGTGATGCTATCATCGGATATGTTGAGAAGAAGAGGCTTGATGGAATCCAGAGCAAATCAGAGATTCCTGTTAAGGATTATGAAGAACCTGAATTCACAAGAATTGAAAAGCCATACACCATTAACATGGCATGGCATGCCATATATGCTGCAAGCGGTAATGATACCTTTGACAGTATGGTTAATGGAACAGGAACAATGAGTATTATAGCGCCAACCTGGTACAGTATTACCGGTGGTGATGGCGATTATACAAGCTTTGCTTCTGCAGACTATGTTGAGAGAGCGCATGCACGTAATATGGAAGTATGGGCAGTGCTTGATAATATCAACAATGCAGATGCCAATACATATGAATTAATGTCATATACATCCAAGAGAACTGAACTCATCTCCAAGCTTATGGAGGAGGCTAAGACCATTGGCTTTGATGGATATAATCTTGACTTTGAGTTACTTCCAAGCGAGGCAGTACCTCATTATGTTCAGTTTATTAAGGAATTATCTGTTGCTTGCAGAAGGAACGGATTGGTGCTTTCTGTTGATAACTATTCTCCGAGAGGCGGTGCCAACTATGGACTTAAGTGGCAGGGCAAGTTCATTGATTATGTAGTAATAATGGGTTATGACGAGCACTGGGGAACAGGTGGAGTAGCAGGCTCCGTAGCATCAATCGGATTCGTGGAAGAAGGAATTAAAATGGTCATGGACCAGGGTGTTCCTGCAGACAAGATTGTCAATGGTATCCCATTCTATACAAGAGTATGGAAGACAGTGGGTTCAGAGGTTGAGAGTGAGGCACTTGGCATGGTAGCAGCCAAGGAGTTCTGCGATAAGTACAGCCTTCCGATGGAGTGGAGAGCTGATGCATGCCAGTACTATGGTGAGAAGACAATGGGCGGAACCCTTTATCAGATATGGCTTGAGGATACATCATCCATCGAGGCTAAGCTGTCTGTTATGAAGACACTTGGCGTAGCCGGAGTTGCTGAATGGCAGCTGGGACAGGAAGACAAGGCCGTATGGGATGTGATTGATGGTTATGTTAAGAGCGAATAGTGGAGCGGATTATGAAGTGGACAAGAATCAGAATTAAGACTACTACAGAGGCTGAGGATATTATCATCAGCGACTTATACGATATAGGACTGGAAGGTGCTCAGATTGAGGATAAGATACCATTATCTCCTCTTGAGAAGGAGCAGATGTTTGTAGACATTCTTCCAGAGACAGAACCTGATGATGGTGTAGCTTATCTTAGCTTCTTCATTGAGCAGGATTCTGATATTAATATTCCCGAGATGATCGAGAATGTTAAGGAAGTACTTAACGATATCAGAAGCTATATGGAGATTGGTGAGGGAACAATTACTGTTGATGAGACAGAGGACCTTGACTGGATTAACAACTGGAAGAAGTATTTCCATCAGTTCTATATCGATGATCTCTTAGTTATTCCTTCCTGGGAAGAGATACGGGAGGAAGACAAGGATAAGATGGTTCTTCATATTGATCCGGGTACGGCATTTGGTACAGGTATGCATGAGACAACTCAGTTATGTATCCGTCAGATGAAGAAGTACATTACTCCTGAAACTGAACTTTTAGATGTAGGAACCGGAAGTGGTATTCTTGCAATTCTTGCAATTATGTATGGTGCAAAGCACTGCGTTGGTACTGACCTTGATCCATGTGCTGTGGAAGCAGTAAGAGAGAACATGGAGACTAACAATATTCCTAAGGATGCCTTCGAGATGATGATTGGCAATATCATCAATGACAAGGAGATTCAGGACAGAGTTGGATATGAGAAGTATGATATCGTAATGGCTAATATTTTAGCTCCTATTCTTATTGAACTTGCGCCTGTCATTACGGCTCAGATGAAGAAGGGTGCGATGTTCATTACTTCAGGAATCATTGAAGGCAAGGAAGATTCGGTTGTAGAGGCGTGTAAGAAGGCAGGACTCACAATTGTTGATGTTACAGCAAAGGGTGAATGGCGTAACGTAACAGCACGTAAGGATTTCTAAGAATGTATCAGTTTTTTGTACCACCAGAGAATATACATGGTGACCGTATCTTAATAGATGGAAGTGATGTTAACCATATTAAGAATGTACTGAGGATGCAGGTCGGTGAAGAGATTGCAGTAAGCAATGGTATTGATGGTAAGGAGTACCGCTGCGGAATCACTGCAATATCTGATAATGTTATAGAATGTGAACTCAGATTCATTAAGGAGGATGGTGTTGAACTGCCATCCAGAATATATCTCTTCCAGGGCTACCCTAAGGGGGATAAAATGGAGCTCATCGTCCAGAAGGCAGTTGAGCTTGGAGCATTCGAGATAGTTCCTGTATTCATGAAAAGATGCGTTGTTAAGCTTGATGCCAAGAAGGCATTAAATAAGGTTAACAGGTTCCAGGCAATAGCTGAGGCAGCAGCCAAGCAGAGCAAACGTGCCATTATTCCTACAGTGCATGAGTGTATGACCATGAAGCAGGCAGTGGAATATGCCAAGGAGCTTGACGTGGTACTGGTGCCATATGAACTTGCAGACAACATGTCAAAGACCCGCCAGATAATGGAAGAGCTTAAGCCGGGTCAGTCGATTGGATTTTTCATAGGGCCTGAGGGCGGTATTGATACAGAGGAGATTAAGCTTCTTGAGGAAATAGATGCCAAGCCTCTGACACTCGGCAAGAGAATTCTTAGAACAGAGACAGCGGGACTTACAGTCCTTAGCTGGCTGGTATATTTGTTAGAACAGTAAGGATATAGATAATGGAAGCGTATTTGGATAATTCAGCTACAACAGCAGCTTTCCCGGAAGTTGCGAGTCTGGTCAGCGACATAATGTGCAATGCCTACGGCAATCCAAGCAGTATGCACTTAAAGGGCGTTGAAGCTGAAAATATTATTAAGAATGCCAAGGATATAATAGCTAAGAGTCTTAAATGTGACCCTAAGGAGATTCTGTTTACCTCTGGCGGAACCGAATCCGACAACATGGCTCTAATGGGAGTTGCGAGTGCGAATAACCGAATGGGCAGGCACATCATCACGACCGCCATTGAGCATCATGCAATATTGGAGACTACGGAGCATCTTAAGGATATGGGATACGAGGTCACATATCTTCCGGTTGATAAGAACGGTGTGATAAGCTTATCAGACCTTGAGGCGGCGATCAGACCAGATACAATCCTGGTATCAATAATGCATACCAATAATGAGATTGGGTCGCTCCAGCCAATAGCTGAGGCTGGTGAGCTGATTAAAAGAGTTAATCCTAAGACTCTTTTCCATACGGATGCAGTACAGGGCTATGGTAAGTTCAGTATTATCCCTAAGAAATGCGGGGTCGATTTACTGTCTGTAAGTGCTCATAAGATCCATGGACCTAAGGGCGTAGGCTTCTTATATAT
>JAZLFL010000164.1:0-8930 GCA_045615825.1 Lachnospiraceae bacterium | reverse complement strand
CCTATGATATCAATAAGCTGATGAAGGTTGGCTCAGCCAATGTTGCCGGCGCAGTTAAGAATCAGGCAAGCCTTGAAGAGCTCCTGCAGTTTGAATTGACGCAGAATCTTAATAATGTTCCAGCTGATGATGAGCTTAAGGAAGCAATCATAAGACATAGAACTGATACGCTTACTGAAGCCATTCATACGGCTGATGAAATCGCAGATCCTACACAACGCAAGGATTTTGTAGATTTAGTTAAGAAGGATTACTTCTCAGGAGAGCTGGACAGGCAGGCACTCAGAAGCCGTAATGATAATAATGGTGCCAAGAAGACTGATGAACAGCTTAAGGCCAATGATGACTTCATTAAGGCATTCATCAAGGACGCTGGTGTTAGAAACGAAGAGCTTAATGGCAGAGTTACTGACAATATGAAGGAGAACGTACGCGAGACGGAAGCGGCTGCTCACATTGCACGTGTCAAGGGCATCAAGAAGATGCAGGAGAAAGGCAAGAGTGATGAGGAGATTTATCAGGCTTACAAGGATAGCGGTGCGACTCAGTTCATGTCAGATATTAGGAAAGAATATAAGACTAAGTCATTGGAGGATGTAACTCCAGAGCAGATGATGAGGTTTGCAGCCTATAAGCTTCATAAGAATACACAGGCTAATTTCTTTACACGTAATAAGAGATTTATTCAGAATTATATTCCTATTATCGGTGCCAATGCGGATTATTCATTCATTGAGCGCTTTGAGGAGAATGGCCATTTCGGAAGATGGGAGAGACTGGTGGCATTAAGGGACAGTGACGAATACAAAGCACTTAGTCCTAAGGAACAGAATGCCAAGCTGCATAAGTTCTATACCGAGGAGTTGCTTGGAGGCTCCGGTCTTCAGAGTGCAATGGAAGCTGATTATGCGAATATCATGACACCTGACATGATTGTGAATTACGAGAAGCAGAGGGTATCAGATATATCAGTCAGAAGGAAGAAGCGTCTCCAGACTCTTGATGGCAAGGTTAAGGGTGACGATTTATCCGAATATAAGCAGTTGGCAGCCAGTGATGGTGAAGGAATTGGAGCTACCTTCAAGTGGCTATGGAAGAAGGTATCAGGCAATTACACCATTGGCTTTGATGAGCAGGCCAAGGCAGAAGAGATTCTGTCTCCAGCCAATATTATTGACTATGAGATGAAGAGAAAGGTAACCCTTGGACAGAAGCATCAGGCACGTGTGGATATGCTAAGGGCTGCAGCAGGTAAGACTGATAAGGAGGTCTATGACGCCTATGTGAAGATGGGCGGTGGTAATGGATTCTTATCAGCACATTCAGCTGATATTAAGGCAGCTGAGAAGAGCATAATGGATGCCAAGTATAATGGCGGCAATTATTCTTTCGATACTATCATGGAATTCGAGAGAGGAAGGCTGTCCGATGCCAAGAAACAGCTGGACAATACTAAGGGTCTTAGCGACAGGATTAATGGTAATCAGGAGAGATTATCGCGACTAAAGGATAAGGTTAATGATGGCATTGTTAAGCTGCTAGGCCTTAAGAGGCGCTTAACATCAGTAGGAAGGACGACAACGTAATGTCACTTGTATACCGAAGTGATCTGGCAGAATGGGAGGAGCTTTACATAGGCCTTCTGTCATTTGCCACAGATATAAGCGAAGATTCGAAAGAGAATAATGATGAGGATAAGCTGCTCCTTTTGAGAACACAGTATGCTAAGTTAACTAAGCAGGGCGGCTTTGATGGTATGGATAATATTGAGATTATTGCCTATACCTATGCCTTCTGTGCATCACTTAGTGGAAAAGTGAGGCGACTGAATGCTAACTACAATGAACTCTTAGGACGCGACGGAATGGATGTAAGCATTAATCAGGTATTGGCTTTAGCAAGCCTTATTCTGTCATCTGATGAGGTTAATACAGGCTTACTGTTTGATAGAGAGCGAGTACTTAATAAGTATCTTATTAGCAGGAAACCAGGCCTTAGTGATTATTCACTCCTTGATACAGAGATTGTAATCAATCCTAATGTTGCATCTGCACTTATGGGTGCTGATTATCCCCTTGGTGAGGCTGGGTTTGCGGCCAGGGTATATAATGAGGAATTCGCAGGGAGACTCATCTCCGGCGTGGAAGTAACTGATGAGCTTATCAGAATATTTAGTAGCATGTCTTTTGCCGGTGGAAGGGGAGTAATATTCCTAGGCGGTGAAGATGGAGTAGGAAGAACCTTCTCTGCGCGCACTTTGGCAGCAGCACAGGGCAAAGAGCTTATTGTATGTGATGCATCAACAATAGAAGGTCTTGATATCACAGATGTAACGGGAATTCTTAATAACATTATTGCCAAGACTATCTTCGATGAAGCAATTCTATATATAAGATTTTCTAACAATGAGCGTATGAATGTTAGCAGGCAGAGACTGATGCTATCACTTGTCATGGAAAAGGTGCCACTTGTTATCATCAGTGGTTCTGATAATCTGGCTGATGAGCTGCTTAGATTCGAGACAGTGCATATGCTTAAAAAGCCTAATCCGGATAAAACGGAGCAGAAGGAATTTTTCAAGTACTTTGCCAATGAGAATGATGTTATATATGCCGATGATGTGGATATGAATGAGATAGTATCTCTCTTCAATCTGACACCGGATAAGATAGAGAAGACTGTTAAGTGCGCACAGGCGATTGCAGATGTATATGAAGGAAAGTCTGTAGTGGATGCCCATATGCTTAAGGCAGAGATTCGTAAGCTGTGTACGGTTAAGTTCGACCAGCTTGCAACAAAGCTTGAGAGTGGGTTCAGATGGGATGATATTGAGCTGTCTGAGCTTAGTGCGACTAAGATAACAGAGGCAATGAACCGTATCAGATATAAGAGCGTTGTCAACGATGAATATGGTTTTGAGCAGAGACTTCCTTATGGCAGGGGCTTAACAATTGCCCTGTACGGACCTCCGGGAACTGGTAAGACCATGGCAGCCAATGTTATTGCCAATGAGCTTGGAATGGATATATATCGTATTGATCTGTCGCAGATAGCAAGTAAGTACATTGGTGAGAGTGAGAAGAATCTTGGGGCTGTATTCGAGGCAGCAAGATACTCTAATGCCATTCTGTTCTTTGATGAGGCGGATGCTTTATTTTCTAAGCGTACGGATGTATCTTCATCTAATGATAAGCATGCCAACACAGAGACCGCGTACCTCCTACAGAAGATGGAGGAGTATCCTGGAGTATGTATTCTTGCAACTAATGTTATTGCCAATTTCGATGCAGCTTTTAAACGTCGTATTACATATATGATTCCTGTTGAGAAGCTGTCAGAGGAGATGCGTTATAAGCTGTGGCTTAAGGTATTCCCAAAGAATACGCCACTTGATGATAAGCTTGAATTCGAGCACTATGCTAAGACAGCAGATCTGTCTGGATCAGGTATTAAGTCAGCGGCATTATCAGCAGCCTACAGGGCAGCAGCACGAGGTGGTGTTGTAACACATTTAGACCTGTGTGAAGCTATTGATGAAGAGTATAAGAAGGCTGGTCATACCAGTATACTTCCTTTATTAATGAGCCTTAGCAGTGTATAATTAAGTATTAACTTAATTGCAGTAAAGTAGCTAATTGGAGATAGACTATTATGAATAGAATTGCAGCACTTGGTGCCAAGCGATTAAGAGGATATTTTGCAGATGACGAGACCATACTGGATAAGTATAGTGTGGTACTGGCTGTGCCTCCGGATGATGATGAGTTATATGAGGGAGCGCCACTGTATAATGATGAGGATATTATTGATATTACATGCTCGTCACTTTTAGATTATACAGAGGGTAATGATATTGCACGTGCAGCATTTGAGCTTGCCATATTAAGATATATTGAGCCTGTGACAGGTGAACTGCTTGAGATGATAGCAAGTGGTAATGATGATGGTGTTACCCTTGAGACAGCTGCAAGAGTATGTGGCTTTGGAAGTGTGTCTACCTGCGTGCCGATGATTAATGAGGCTTATGACATGCTCAGGATTCTCTTATCCTCAAGGAATAATAACAGTGATCTGGCAAGGGCAGTACTTAAGGCTGAGTATCCACTTATATGTCATATGTCTAATATGCCATTATTCGATGTTGATACTGAGAAGTTCTGTAAGGAATATGTGCCTGCAAGTGAACTTGAAGGAAGTCCGGTTCCACCAGTATATGCGATTGAGGAGGATGTACTTACATTAACAGACAAGCTTAATACAATGTTTACCAATATGGAGGAAGCTAATGTATGCGAGCCTGTTACAATTGTTATCTCTGGAGAAAGGGAGTCTGGTAAGTGCAGAGTGATTGAGAGATTGGCCTATGAGCTTGATATGCCAGTGCTTGTAGCCGACGGAGAGTTCTTACTTAAGGCTGATAATCCACTTCAATTGTTAAGAAAGCTGTATCTTCACTGCTTCTTAACAGATATGTTCTTATGTATAGAGAATCTTCCTAAGGGCGATAATACAGATGCTCTTATTAAGGAGATTAGACGAGGATATAATTATTTCGCCGCAAGGCCACTGGCGTTACTGTGTGAGAATGGTGTTAAGCCGCTATATTATCTTGAAGGCAGGGTTGTATCACTTAATATTAAGAAGTGTACACAGAGAGAAGCATTCCTCTTATGGAAGGGATTCCTCGAAGAGTATGGCTTAGCAGAACAGATTGATGCAACTTCGATTGCATCCAAGATGAACCTTAAGGCAGGTCAGATTAAGCGTATATGTGAGCTTATCCGTATCAGTATGGAATGTACGGGAGAGTTCCCAGGAATCAAGCAGATATACCAGTTCTGCTATGACGTATTAGACGATGGCAGATATGAGAATATTAAGCAGGTTGAGTCAGGCTTCACCTTAGATGATCTTAAGGTAGCGCCTAAGACCATGAATGCACTTAAGGATATATGTGCTCAGGTTGAATATAGTGACAAGATATATCATGATTGGGGTATGGCTAAGAACTATGAATATGGCAGATGTGTATCAGCCATATTCGCAGGAGCTCCAGGAACAGGTAAGACAATGGCAGTGCATGCACTTGCTAATGAACTTGATCTTAAGCTATACAAGGTTGATCTGTCACAGATGGTAGACAAATACATTGGTGAGACGGAGAAGCGACTTGAAGAGGTATTCATCAAGGCTGAGAAGAGTCATATGATTCTATTCTTCGATGAGGCCGATGCGATAATGGGTAAGAGAAGTGAGACCAGAGATTCCAAGGATAAATATGCTAACACTGAGATAGCATATATCCTGCAGAGAATAGAGGAATTTGATGGAATAGTAATCTTATCAACTAATTATCTGCAGAATATAGATTCTGCATTTATGAGACGAATTAAGTACATAGTACACTTTGAACTTCCTGATGTTGAGACAAGGAAGAAGATATGGATGAGCAGCTTTGCTAAGGATGTTCCACTATCTAAGGATATTGAATGGGATATGTTAGCCGAGAAGTTCAATGTATCTGGTGGTAACATTAAGAACATTGTTCTTAACGCATCCTTCCTTGCAGCAGCGGAAGGTAAGAGTGTCAATATGGAGCATATAATGAAGGCGTTAATTAGAGAGAACTCTAAGGATAATAAGGTATCCTTCGCCGCAGACTATGGTAATTACAGTTATCTCGCAAGAGAATTAAAGGAGTAGACTTATGGAATCAGCTAAGGTAGAGCAGAATGCAAAAGTAGAAGACACATCCAGCAAGCTTAACCAGACTGAAGAGGAAGAAAAGAAGAAAAAAGAAGCTGAAGCAGCGGCACAGGCTAACGCAAAAACTACTGCATCAGCAACTCCTCCTAATGGTAATAATGGACAGAGAACAACAGCAAATACGCAGCAGAGAGCTGGCTATGTGCCAATGATTATGGGATATATGCCAAGATTCTATTATGTTCCTATAGTAAGATATGTACCTATTGCGCAGAGAGCCCAGGCGGCAGCAAGACCAGTGCAGGTTCCTAATCCTGGACAGGCTGCTAGTAAAGCTGCTCAGGAGGCACAGGCCAAGGCAGCGCAGACTCAGGCAGCACAGGTTAAGACAACCCAGGCTACTGCGCCAGCACAGCCAGCACAGCCAGCGCCAGCACAGCCAGCACAGGCAGCACCGGCACAGACACAGGCATCAGGTTCAACAGAGAATACAGCAGCCCAGACTGAGTCAACTGCTTCACAGGATAATACATCTAACTCACAGGCACTGGTACTTAGAGATCCATCAATTCCAGCACCAGAACCACAGCAGTCTGGAAGTACAGCAGAGTCACAGGAATCTGGCACAAAGGCAGAGCCACAGGCATCTGAGTCACAGGCACAGACAGAGGCACCTAAGACAACAGCCACACCAGGCAGAGCGCAGGCATCTACTGCCCAGGCCCAGGCGGCCCAGAAGAAAAAGGGTGGATTCTTCTCTACAGTTGGAAGAATGGCAAAAGGATTCTTTGGTGGTGTTGCAAGAGTTGCAGCGAACTCATCCTTTGGAGTATCAATGGGAAGAGGCGGCATAACTGGTATGTCATTTGCAACAGGCGGATTCGCAGGCGGCGGAATGGGCTACAGAGGCTATGGCGCAGGCTACAGAGGCTATGGATCTAGTATGTCTATGGGAATGGCTGGCAGAGGCTATGGTGCAGAGGGCCTTGGTATGGGCCTTGCAATGAATGGAATGAGAACATATCCTGGAGGTTCAAGACGACCTGGTATGGGTATGGGCATGAGCTTTGGTATGGGCGGAAGTGGCATGAGCTTCGGAATGGGAGCCGGCGGAATGTCCTTTGGCATGTCCACAGGCAGAGGCTATGGTGGCTATGGCGCTAGCATGAGCTATGGCGCTGGAATGGGCTATGGACCATATGCAAGACGTAACAGATATAGCTATAGTGCAGGTGCATTAGATGGATTCTTCGCAGGAGCATCAGGCGGCACTGGCATGCTTGGTACTAATGTCCAACGAGGAACAACGGCATATTATTACTACTATCCACAGGCAACTGTATATGCTGCAATGCCAGGAATGGCTCCAGGGGCAGCAAGACCAGGAATGGCCCCAGGCACAGCAAGACCAGGAACAGCAGGTGGTGCTAATACAGCTAATCCTCAGCAAAAGAAAGTGGAAGGACCTAACTTCAATTCGAACAATGATTATGAAATATTAGGTCTTACTAATAATGCTGATTTCGAAGAGGCTAGAAGTGCATATAAAAAATATTCGCTCAAATATCATCCGGATAAAAATAATTCACCTGAAGCAGCTCAGCAATTCATAAAAATAAAAGACGCATATAAGAGAATTGAGGAGCTTCACAGAAAGTCTCTGGAGACTGAAAAAGATAAGCAGACTCAGTCTGAATCACAGGAAGAAAAAGGTTAAGCAGGAAAGAAAATGGACAGAATTAAGGTTATTTTCAGAACAAGTATAATAGGTATAGTTTGTAATGTATTACTGGCACTTTTTAAGGTGCTTATAGGTGTTATATCACATTCAATTGCAATCATTATGGATGGAGTTAATAATCTGTCAGATGCAGCATCGAGTTTAATTACAATAGTTGGTGCTGCACTCGCTGGTAAGTCTGCGGATAAGAAGCATCCATTCGGATATGGTCGTATGGAGTATATGTCATCGCTTATTATTGCAGCGATTGTACTCTATACTGGTATTACATCCCTTGTAGAGTCGGTTAAGAAGATTATTAATCCGGAACTTCCAGATTATTCTGTTACAGCATTAATTATTATTACTGTAGCTATTGGTGTGAAGATATTCTTAGGGCTTTATACCCAGAAGAAGGGTAATGAGGTTAATTCTGACGCACTTGTAGCATCTGGTAAGGATGCGATTAACGATGTATTTGTATCTGCGGCAACTCTGGCGGCAGCACTTATATTCAAGTTCACAGGTCTTAAGCTTGAGGCATATCTGGCAGCAGTAATCTCAGTTATTATCATTAAGGCAGGTGTAGAGATTCTTAAGGAGACGGTATCGAAGATTCTTGGTGAGCCATCAGAGGTTCAGCTTGGTATAGATATTAAGAATTCCATTAAGGAATTCGACCAGGTGCATGGTGCATATGATCTTATACTTAGTGATTATGGTCCAGAGACATATATAGGTTCGGTACATGTGGAGGTAGATGATACACTTACAGCAAGTGAACTTGATGATCTGACACGTAACATAATGAATAAGGTCAGAGATGAGCATAATGTCAATCTTACTGCTGTAGGCTTCTATTCCAAGAGTACTACAGACGATACAATAATTAAGATGGAACAGGATATAAGAGCAGCTGTAACGGCAGTGGATTATGTACTTGGATTCCACGGCTTCTATGCTAATGTGAATACTAAGGTTATAAGCTTTGATGCGGTTATAAGTCTTGATGCCAGCAACAGACATGAGGTACGGGACCGTGCCATAGCAGCAGCTAAAGAGCTCTATCCAGAATATACATACACAGTCGGAATGGACATCGATTTTAACGAATTAGCCCGTTCTGACAAATAAAGCGAATATCATTTACCCCATGACATTGTATTATGCGATGAAATGGGGTAAAATTAGGGTTGCGGACTTTATTGCGTAAAAGCTTAAAAGTATAAAAGTGTAGTAATTAGATACAGATGTAGAAGGAAAGGGTAAGATATGCCAGTTACAGAATATTTGCATAGAAATGCAAAATTATATCCAGATGAGGTCGCACTTGTAGAGCTTAATCCGGAGGAGAAGGATACAAGAAGACATACATGGAAAGAGAATGACTTAATTGAGGCTTCGAGATTCGAGACATATAGAAGAGAGATTACATGGAGCGTATTGCAGGAGAAGGCTAACAGATTCTCTAATCTCTTAATTAGCCGTGGAGTTAAGAAGGGTG
>JAZLFL010000163.1:0-25738 GCA_045615825.1 Lachnospiraceae bacterium | reverse complement strand
TGCATCTGCAAGCTTTCTCGCTACAGTATCTGAACCATTACCCTTATCAACCACAATTGTAATGATATCACCTGTAGGCTCCGGCTTAACTTCTTCCTTAACGCTGGCTTCTTCAGACTCTGTAGTCTCTGTTTCTGCTTCTACTGCTTCTACATCAGTTTCAGCTTCTTCCACTGGAGCTTCATCCACTTCTGCATCAGCGCCTTCAGCTGCCACTGCTTCATCATCAGCTTCAACTTCTTCCAGGTCAACTTCCGGAACAGCTATCTCTGAAGGTTCTGCTTCTGTAAACTCTCCTTCGTCAGGAGATTCAACCACATTAGTATTATCTGCAACAGCTGCATCAGATAATGTAAGCTTGGAATCAATCATTCCAAGTTCCTCAGCCCTTGCCTTGATCTGGGCATCAGTCATCTCTGTTTTCTTATTATTAATGGTAGCACACATACATATGGCTGCTGCCACAATAATTCCGAGGCCAATTCCTCTTAAATAATATCTTAACTTCATCTGTATATTCCAATCTGATCTTAGTAACTCTTAAATAAGTCAATTACAAGCTTTACCTCGCCGACTCCAAGGCCAAGCTCCTTTGCAATTGCCATATTCGACTTACCTTCCTTATGAAGGGCAAGAATTCTGTCATTATTATTCATGCTGTTGCTGTCAGAATCAAACATAAGCTCAACACCGTTGTCCATGACAGAATTATCATCCTCTGCCACTTCTGGCTCAGCTGCAACCTCAGGTACATCAAGAGGCTCAAAGCTTACTGTATAGTCTGGCTTCTGTAATTCAGAAGTTACTTCAACAGCCTTCTTAAGTACAGGCTTAGCTTCCTCCTTCTCAGGCTCGTTAACCTGAATCACCTGAATATCTTCCTTCTTGACTGGCGCTACCACCTTCTTAGACTCTTCCTTAACCGGTTTCTTAGGCGCTTCCTTCTTAACCGGTGCCTCCACCTTTTTAGGCTCTTCCTTAACTGGTACTGGTACTGCCACAGGAGCTGGAATCTCCTCTGATAACTTGCGGACACTCTTCTCTATCTGATTAATCTCAGCAGCAGTCGACTTAACCTGGGAATACTTGCTGTCAATCATATCATATAAGAATACCGCCTCCTGATGATCCTTATGAATCTGCTCAAGAACTGTGTCAGAATACTCATTAACCGCCATCATTTTCTCATTGGTGAGGCGGTCCATGTATCTCTCCATTTTATCCTTATTATCGTTAATGCTCTCAGCACTAGCTTCGTCGATAGTCTCTCTGATACGCTTCATCTCTTCAGATACAGCGTTTTCCAAAGCTCTTCTTGCAGACTCCTCGTCTACCACCGAGACATTCTTATCGCCATCCTTATCTGGAATAAAGAAGCTTACCGTAAAAAGAATCGCTCCTATTATTAATATAATAATCTCTGCAACTGTCATCTTATCTATTTCCTCTCGGGCTATATCTTCATATCAAAGCCTGAATACTTAGGTATTACCTTGCCATCCCTGGAATCATCATCCTTCTTCTTTTGGCGGCGTCCACCATCACCTGTATATTCATTGCTGCCCTTTTCCTTAGCATCAAATTTCTTCTGATTATTGTTCGCATCATCAGACTCGTGAACATTGTTAACTCTACGCTCAACGCCCTGGTCTAACTGACTTCGGATATTGCCCTGCTCAACCAGTCCTCTGGTATCTTCCTGATGACGCATATTATGATAATCGTTGATGCCAGTCATCGCTGAATTGAGATCTACAATTCCAAATGCCATAGTACCTCCGACTAATTCATACCAACAGACTTAACATCGCCACGTTCCTTAACAAATCTGCAGTACTTCATTGGATCCTTGATAATCTTGGATACATCAGTAATAACTATCTTCGTTCCAGGATATACAGTATCATGAACCACTACTGCTGATCTCTGCTCATTATCCAAAAGCTCTGTAAGATCTTCAAGCTCTGCCTTATAGGCATGTAATTCCTTGATCTTTTCTCTGACAACATCGCTTAAGCCACGAATATTATCAATCTGTTCTGGTGACATGCTAATGCCTGCCTCAGCCTTGGCCTTAGCTGCCTCAAGAATCGGAATTCCTCGTGCAATAGTCTTATTATTAGCTTCAATGAGCTGTCCAAGCTCACGATGTCTTCTCTTAATTGTTGGAGAGATACCAATCTCAACAACTGTGTCCGTACCCATATCGGAACCAAGTATCTTAACATCGACCAGTGTAGTCGCGCATACTTTTCCTCCGGATATGAATCCTCTCTTACCATTGACATGAATCTCCGTACCAGCCATTATCTGACTGTGCATGATAGAACCGGCTTCAACATAGCCGTCTGCCTCTACTGAAGAATTCTCAATGAACTGGGCGACAACATTACCGCCGGCCTTAAGTACTCCACGGCTCATTCCGTTCATACCTCTGGCAATTGTGATGTTACCACCAGCTACTATCTCTGCGCCTTCTACAACGCCCTTAACCTCGACATTACCCTTGGCATGTATCGAGAAATTAGTAGCAACATTACCATTAACCTGCACATTGCCGTCGTACTCAATATTACCTGTGCTTGGATCAACATTCTCAACCTGCATAAGGTTACTTACGAATACACGTCCATCGGCAAGGCTTACATGTCCTGAACATGTAGCATATATCTCATTCTTATCCTCAGAGAGTCTGATATTACGTCCGAACTTAAGTGTAAGTCTTCTAACATCTGCAGGCTTAATCCTCTGGCCTGTTATATCATGGCCATACACGCCTGGAACCTCTCTGTGAAGTCTTGCAAGCAAGTCTCCTTCGTTACAGTGGTTAATAATATTAAGGTTGAAGAAATCAACACTACCATCATCAAGCAGTGTAGGTCTCGCCTTAACATCAGTATTGAACATATACTCAATATAAGCACTTTTACCCTGAACAGGCTCCTGACCCTCAGCTAATACAAACTCTGTAAGATATCTGTGCTCAGCATGGTACTGTTCAATAACATCTTCCTTAATTCCAAAGGTCACTCCTCTGTGCTTAAGATCGTTAAGAACCTCTTCCTTGGACATACATTCACCATTACTTGAAGGTGGCATGAAACGTCCTGTACAGATCATACTATTCTCACTAATCTCTGTTAAAATGTACTCTCTGATAGGAAGTGTAACTGTATTATTCAGAGGAATGGTCATCTCTTCTTCAAAGGATACAGCTGCTGCTGTTACTGAGCCAACCTGAAAATCTATTTTATTAAAATTAAGATAGTCAATAAGTACCGCCACGTCGAGCTTCGCGCCGCCATCCGTTGCCGGAATCAGCTTAAGCTGTGTACCGTTGCTGGCACATATTACCTGAAAACTAGCGTCCAATTAATACTCCTAAAGATTATATGCTACTACCAAGAATGCCCATGTATCTTCCCATCTTGGTCTTCATGCGTCCAAGTGCCTTAGTATGCAACTGGGATACTCTTGATTCTGAAACCTCTAAAACCGCTGCAATTTCCTTGAGCGTCATCTCTTCATAATAATAGAGCTGAATCACAAGCTTTTCCTTCTCTGGCAGAAGGTCGAGTGCCTCTATAAGCACTTCCTTAAGCTCACCTTCCTCGTAAGCCTCATCAGGCTGTGCGA
Source organism: Lachnospiraceae bacterium (assembly GCA_045615825.1). Lineage (GTDB taxonomy): Bacteria > Bacillota > Clostridia > Lachnospirales > Lachnospiraceae > Colinaster. The sequence goes on along the minus strand of JAZLFL010000163.1, from coordinate 22,102 downwards.
AATGCGAAGATGCTCCCCGCCCATTAGGCACATCACTTCCCGATTCCATGAACTCATTAAGCGACACAACATTAGTTACCTTAAGCTGTGACTGCCACTCAAGATACTCATCTCCAGAAATTCCAAGTGCTACTGCAAGCTCATCATCAGTAGCCTGACGTCCATGTTCAGCCTCGAACTCACGCATGGCAGTATCAATCTGCTTCTGCTTCTGTCTGACTGTTCTTGGAATCCAGTCCATCTTACGAATCTGGTCCAATATCTCACCACGAATTCGTAAGGATGCATAAGTCTCAAATTTATTCTGCTTGGTATGATCATACTTATCAATAGCATCAATAAGTCCAAAAATACCATAGCTTACCAGGTCATCGTACTCAACATTGTATCCAAGATACATACTGAGTCGTCCTGCCACAATCTTAACGAGTGGTGCGTATTCTAATATAAGTTTTTCACGTAAGTCTGCCGAGCCCAGTCTTGCATAGTCTCGCCACAGATTAGCTCTTCCCGCTTCATCCATATATTAATTAATCCCCCAGGTCATTCCCAACGTCTATGTCTTACTCTTCGGCCTCTTCCTCCGAAGGCTCTTCCTCGTTTTCCGCTGCTGCGCCTTCCTTCTCTACAACCTTACCTTCTTCCTCTGCCTTTCTGGCCTCCTCTTCAGCAATCTCCTTCTCAAACTTAAGGATTACCTTCTGAAGGATGGTACCAATGATAAAGAACAGGATCAGAACTCCAACCATAACCCATAATGCAGTTGTAGATTTGTAATGCAGCATCAGTGTTGCCACCCCCGTTATGGCACCTGCTATAAGCATTACTGTAAGTGGAAGTAATTTGAATCTATCTTTCATATATTATCCTGTGTGATAACACAACAAGTAGGTAAGATCCCTATATAATAATCGGTTCCTTACCTATTGCTCTAATGTGATACTCGCCGGTCTCCGGGAAGAATACTACAGTACGACCATAGTTCTTACCAGTATCTTCAGCGACAATCTTTATATTCAACTCATTTAATTTGCTCTTTACAGCTGCTACGTTACGTTCACCCACTCGTAACATAGGCGAATTGCTACTAACCGAGAACATCTGCGCACCGCCTGCTATCTTAGCAACCAGCCTTTCTCTGTTAGCCCCACTTGCAACTACCTTTTTAAGTAATTCCTCGATACCGGTATCTGCAAATTTAGCAAGATTGGAATTATTGGCTATCGCTGTACTATCCGGCAACATTACATGAACCATTCCGCTTATCTTGGTCACTGGATCATATAATACTGCTCCGACACAGGAGCCCAATCCCAACGTTATTATGCTATCCGGGGCGCGGCAGATATTCAGGTCAGCCATTCCGACTTTAATCTCCACATTAACCTCCGGCTATTCGATAGTTAACACTCCTAATGCCTTAAGAATCTTCTCATAGGATTCCACACTTGGAACCATAATGAAAAAGCCGTCTATTTCAATATCATCAGCAATTTGTGACTGAATTAATAGGATCTTATCGCCAACAATACCAAACTCAATGGCAGGAACGCTCAAAATAGCTCCAGCCATATCAATTGCAAGATCAGGAGTTGATGGATAAATAGTCATGTTAGTCAGCATTGACAATGCATTAAGATAAGATCCCGTTACAATATTGGAAATCTCCTTAAATGCTGACTGCTCCATCTCCCCGAACTCATCTGACTGCATACCATACATAACCTTCGATACCAGGTGATACGCAATATCCTTCTTAACAAGGAAAAGAATACTACCATTAATGTCACCCTCTACTCCAAGGTACGCTGCTGCCAGCTCTGTCTCTTCTCCACCTATTAGAGATCCAAGATCTTTGAATTCCATCATTTTTACCTGAGGAACTCTCATATCTACCTTACAGTTAAGCATCGTTGCAAGTGCTGTTGTTGCATTACCTGCACCAATGTTACCGATCTCCTTCAGCACATCAAAATATTCGTCTGTGAGTGCTTCAAGTGTAAGACTGCTCATCTTAATCCTCCTTCATGGATTTGTCATAAGTAACTGCATCAAGATCAAGAAGTGATATAAGAGTGCTGTCTGTCTTACCTACAGCAAACACATACTGTGTCGAATCATCACTACTGTCATGCTTAACGTTCTCAATCATATCCTCTGAGAGTGAAACAACTTCCTTAACAGCATCAACAATAAGACCGATCTTACCGTACTTCTCAAGCTTAATGATGATGAAACGAGTACTCTTTGACTCCTCAACATCCTCAAGTCCCATCTTAAGTCTGAGACTCATAATTGGAACGATTTCACCACGGATATTAATTACACCCTTAATATAAGGAGCAACGTTAGGAACACGGGTTACTGTCTGTGGTCTAACAATGTTGTCTACGTAATTAATGTCTATACCATACATCTCGCTGCCCATATCAATCTTGATATACTGAACAGCTTCTGAATATACCTTAATATCATCCATGTCTAATTACCCCCTTAGATCAATGCATTAGGATCAATGATAAGAGCTACCTCACCATTACCAAGGATTGTTGCACCACTGATAAGCTTGCTCTTATTGATATACTTGCCGAGTGACTTAATAACGATTTCCTGCTGACCTGTAAGCTCATCGATTACAAGACCTGCCATCTTATCACCCTTCTTAACAATAACTACTACGAGATCCTCGTTAGGATCCTTAAGGGACTCACATCCAAGTACCTCTGAAAGACGTACGATTGGAATAATTGTACCTCTGAGGTTGATAACTTCCTTCTGCTGAACTGTCTTAACCTCATCAGGTCTGATACTCTCAATTGTCTGGATATTGCTAAGTGGAATAGCGTACTTCTCTCCACCAACGATAACCATAAGAGTCTGTATAATAGCAAGAGTAAGTGGAAGTCTGATAGTCCATGTACTACCAACGCCAAGTGTACTCTTAACTTCAACCTCACCAGAGAGTGCCTCAATCTTAGACTTAACAACATCAAGACCAACACCTCTACCTGAGATATCCGAAACAACCTTAGCTGTAGAGAAGCTTGGAAGGAACAGAAGGTTGATGATCTCCTGATCAGTCATCATATTACCCTGCTCTTCTGTAATAGTACCTCTCTCTAAAGCCTTTCTCTTAACAGCCTCTACATCAATACCATTACCATCATCTCTAACTTCGATAACTACGTTATTACCATCCTGGTAAGCATCAAGGAAGATAGAACCAGCTTCTGGCTTACCCTTAGCAATACGCTCGCTTGCATCAGCCTCAATACCATGATCAGCTGAGTTACGGAGTAAGTGCATAAGAGGATCACCAATCTCATCAACCACTGTACGGTCAAGCTCTGTCTCCTCACCTGACATATAGAGTTCCATCTTCTTGTTAAGCTTCTTCTGAAGATCTCTGATCATTCTTGGGAACTTATTAACAACGCTCTCAATAGGAACCATTCGAACCTTCATAACTGACTCATGAAGGTTAGTAGTTACTGCCTCAAGGTACTCGATATGCTCACCAATCTCACCCTGTGCACCCTTCTCACTGTTGCCTGTAGCAGCAGAAACAAGAGAGTTCTTGGCAATAATAAGCTCACTTACAAGGTTCATTAATACATCGAGCTTCTCAATATCTACTCTTACTGTACGGTTAACAACCGGCTTCTTCTTCTCAACTGGCTTATTAGCCTGATCACCCTTATCAGCTGTAGCAGCTGGCGCAGAGCTTGCTGTATCAACCTTGGCAGCTGGAGCTGCTTCTTCAGAAACAGGAGCAATATCAACATCACCACCTACAACCTTAGAAATCTCAGATACATTACCTGCAACCTTCATTACCTCGTCGCAAGACTTATCTGAAATAACAATAAGACTGAAATCGAAATCAAAACGCTCATCCTCGATATCCTGTGCTGATGGAGAAGAAACAATAACCTCACCCACCTCTTCAAGACTCTTGAATACAAGGAATGCTCTTGCAGCCTTTAAGATACATGTCTCATTAACATATACTGTAATACCAACAACATTCTTGCCAGCGCCCTTAGCAACACCCATTACATGACGCTGCTCATCTGTTAACGCGATATTCTTCCATTTATTCTCAGCATCATCTGTGGCTGCTGGTGCAGGAGCTGCTGCTGGTGCTTTTGCCTTTGCAGGAGCTGCTGCTGGTGCTTCACTGGAAGCTCCCTCACCATTAAGGAATCCACATAATGCCTTAATAATGCTTTCATTCTCATTAGTACCTTCATCGGCACTTGATGTGATATTGTCAAGGTACTCTTCAAGTGCATCAAGACACTGGAAAATAGTATCAACAATACCTGCATTAACCTTAAGCTCTCCATCTCTAACCTTAGAGAATACATTCTCCATGTTATGAGTAAGGTTCTGCATTCTCTTGTAGCCCATTGTACCTGCCATACCCTTAAGGGAATGTGCTGCACGGAAAATCTCATTGATTGTTCCCATGTCATCAGGTGTCTGCTCAAGATCCAGAATCTGTGTATTCAGATTCTGTAAATGTTCTTTGGTCTCGTCTATAAAGACTTCTAGATACTGGCTAACATCCATTTTTCGTTACCCCCACGCGTTTAATAATCTGCCTTGCAATCTCGTCGACATCACCTTCGACATCCGAATAGCCTGCATTGACGATTGCCTTAGGCATTCCATACACAACACAACTTGTTCTCTCCTGAGATATACAAAATGTTTTCTTTTTCTTCCTTAGATAACCGATTCCTTCTCTGCCATCGGCACCCATACCTGTCATAACTACACAGATTGCCTCATCATAATCACAGTTCGCAATTGATTCGAACATGTAATTGGCACATGGCTTCACGCCTTCGCGCGTCGGCTCATCTGAGTATTTAACCATGGTTCCAACCACAGTCTTAATGAGCTTTAAATGCCTTCCGCCCTGAGCAAAATATACACAACCCTTCTGTAATATATCTCCCTCTTTCGCTTCACATACCTTAATAGCACTGACGTCATCCATTCTGGCTGACATCGCCTGTGTGAAGCCGACCGGCATATGCTGTACTATGACAACCGGAGCATTTAAATCAGCTGGTAAAAGTGGCAGCATTGTCTGCAATGTCTTAGGTCCACCTGTTGAGATGGCAATTGCGACAATTCTCTTCAAAGAATCCGAAGAACCGCTATCTTTTCTAATTATATCACTCAGTGCGCTACTCATGCGTGCAGAGTGATGTTCTTCATCAACTTTTTTCATCTGAATCTGCTCTCTTTTTGTCTATTTTTTCGTTCAGCATCAAATATGAACTGAATAATCTCTTCTCTGGTCTTGGCAGAAATATTCACAAACTGAACACGGTGCTCATTACCACCAACTCTTGTCTCTAACTCCCGAACAGCCAGAACCTTGCCGACAATATCATATTTCTTCTCCACACCCTTAACCTCAAGTGTGAAGTGGCTTACAATATATCCGCCCTTTTCATATGCAAAATCCGAGATAAATCTGAGTCCTCCACCGCTTATATCCGCAATAATGCTTGGTCTAAGTGGAAGTCCCGGAACAAGTCTGAACGAATCCATCTTCTCTCCGCCGCTTGCCACCTCTTCATCAATAAGAGGACGTGAACTCATATCTATCGCACAGCTGTATCTGTAATATTCTCTTCTCTGATGCTTCTTAAGATTAGTCTCAATCTCAAACAGCAGAATATAAACATTATTGGATTTATATCTGTCAACTACTCTTGCTACGCATTCATACAGAACTGCACCTGCATAGAAGAACAGCTCATATTCACCATCCACTGGCAAAAGAATAAGCTTGGTCTGCTCCATTGGCATCTCAATCTCAATCTGATCGTCAGAGACAACATCGTATACCTTTGAACCGTATACCTTCTCTTCCTTATCATCTCTAAGACTTGTACGCTTCACAGCCTTCATTTCGACTCTCTGCCCAGGCTGGATATATTTTTCAATCATCAGGTAACCCTCACTCCCTTAAGATTAGCTTAACTTTTTACCCGTTACTATGTGCGAGAAGAATGCTGCCATTCCTCTCTTCTTAATATCAGAGTTTAAATCTCTGTTCATAAGCATTGCTGCAATCATCTCATACGCTTTAGCAGACTTACTTGTTGGATTGGATAATGAGACTGGCGTCTGCTGCATAACAGCCTGTACCAGCTTATCATCCTGTGGAATTGATCCTAAGTAAGTTATAGGCAGTTTTAAATATCGCTGAACAACCATGTTCAGCTTATTAAACAACGCCACTCCATCTTCAGGCTTCTCAACCTTATTAGCTATCACTTTAATCTTGGACTGCTCAGGCGAAAATCTTGCATGACGATTCAGCGCCTTAAGAAGCGAGTATGAGTCAGTGATTGATGTTGGTTCCGGTGTTGTAACAAGCAGAATCTCACCACTTGCTACTAAGAATTCCAGCACCGCATCAGAAATACCTGCACCAGTATCTACTATAATTACATCTGCAATAGCATCGAGCTGTGCAAGATTCTGAATTATATATACAAGATAATCACGACTTAAGTTGGATAATCCGGCAATTCCGGATCCACCTGAGATGAATCCAATCTCACCAGGTCCCCATGTGATAATCTCTGTTATGTTCTTGCCCTGATAAATGAGGTCACACAGATTATGCTTAGGAACTGTACCAAACATAATCTCAATATTGGCAAGACCAAAGTCAGCATCCAAAATTATTACCCTCTGTCCCATTCGCTTGAACTGGATAGCGAGATTAATTGCTGTATTGGACTTACCTACTCCACCCTTGCCACTTGTAACAGTAATAACTCTGGCAAGAGGTCTTGGCTGTGTATTATTAGCCTTAACTAAATTCCTTAACTGTTCCGCCTGATCCATAAGTCCCTCCTATTAATTGCCACCAAGAATGGACTTGACTGTCGTCTGTGGATTGAATCTGTCAATATCATCCGGAACATTCTGACCATATGTAACATATGAAAGTTCACAGCCGGTATAGAGCTTAAGATTAAGGAGATTACCAAAGGATGTGGTCTCATCAAGCTTGGTAAAGATAATATTGTACTCGCTCATCTCCTTATATGTATCTGCAATACTGATAAGATCTCTGTACTTGGTAGTGGCACTAAGTACAAGATACACTTCACTCTCAGCAATATTATCAACTGCATGAATCATGACATTGGTATTGCTTCTCTGCTCTTCGTTATGATGAGAATGGCCCGCTGTATCCACAAGAATATAATCATAGTCATGGAACTCTTCATACGCCTGCTCAATCTCTCCGGCACTGTACACGATTCTGAATGGAATCTCCAATATATTCGCATAGGTACGAAGCTGTTCTGCTGCTGCAATTCTGTATGTATCCGCTGTAAGAAGTGATACACGTCTCTTCTGCTCAACACAGAGCTTCGATGCTATCTTGGCAATTGTTGTAGTCTTACCAACACCAGTTGGTCCAACGAAATATACAACCTTAGGTCCACGGCTGGCAGGAGTAATCTCTACAGGTGTTCCGAACTTGAGAATCATCTTCTGATAGATATTGGTAAGCATATAATCAAACGGAAGATTCGGCTTATGAGATTTCTCTGCCTCTTCAATGATTGCATTGGCATATTTCTCATGAACCTCGTTATCTATCATTGTATTATAGAGAAGCTTGGTGAACTTCATACGTTCACTCTCTATCTCAGATACCTGTTTAGACTTTTCTTCCTCTTTGACTGATTCGGTCTCTGCATTCTCACTCATCTTATTCTTGAGTAAAGTCTCTAATGAGTCCAGCTTCTCCTCAATCGAATCCTTACTTGTATTCTCAGGCATAATATGTGATACATTAATCTCTTCATCCGCAACAGCCCTGATTCGAGGTGCAGCTGCAGATATAGCCTTCTTCTCATTAATCTCTTTCTGCTTGGCAGCCAACTGAGATATTGCAGACATAGTAGTATTAGGCGCAGGTCTGTCAGATTCTTCTTCCATCGCAACCATCACTTCTACTATTGGTGCTCTGAATAATCCTAAGAATCCTCTTCTCTTAATACTCTTTGCATTCATTATGACAACTGCGTCACCTAATTCCTTACGTGCTGCTTCAGTTGCTTCTGCTTCAGTTTTACCTTGAAATTTCTTAATTACCATGGTGTTCCCATCCTGCAAATAAAGTTACTATGCGGTAATCATACCCATTGACTGCAATTCAACATTGGATTCAATCTCGTTGTAAGATACTACAATCAAATCCTTATAATAGTCCTCAGTAAGTCTCTTGAAATAGATTCTTACTATAGGTGAAGTAATTACTATTGGCGGCTTACCCTGATCCTCTAACTTCTTAATCTCAGCACCCACTGAATTCATAATGGACTTCGATGTATCTGGATCAAGATTAAGATATGCTCCCTGCTCAGTCTGCTTAACACAGCTCATAATCTTCTGCTCAAGCTTAGGATCCAGAGTGACTACACTGGTCATCTCATTACCTGGGAAGAATTTATTGGATATAGCTCTCTTAAGTGCCTGTCTTACATACTCTGTAAGAATATCCGAATCCCTGGTGGTCGGAGCATAGTCTGCAAGTGTCTCAAATATTGTAAGAAGATCTCTTATAGAGATTCCCTCACTTAGGAGATTCTGCAATACCTTCTGAATCTCACCAACACTGAGCATCTTAGGTACAAGCTCCTCAACAAGAGTCGGATTAGGCTCTTTAATATTATTAATAAGATTCTGAGTATCCTGACGACTAAGTAACTCAGCAATATGCTCTCTGATAACCTGAGTTAAATGTGTGGCAATAATGGAAGGTGGATCAACAACTGTATATCCAACGCTCTCCGCTCTCTCCCTCTGGCTCTCACTAATCCATATAGCAGGAAGGTGGAATGACGGCTCAAAGGTTGGAATACCTGTAATCTCTTCCTCAACATATCCAGGATTCATGGCCATATAGTGATCAAACAGAATCTCACCTTCACTGACCTGAATACCCTTAATCTTGATAATGTACTGATTAGGATTGAGCTGAATATTATCACGAAGACGAATAATCGGAACAACCGTACCAAGCTCAAGCGCAATCTGTCGACGTATCATAACTACTCGGTCAAGTAAGTCACCACCCTGATTAACATCAGCAAGTGGGATAATTCCATAACCAAACTCCAGCTCAATTGGATCAACCTGAAGAAGCGAATTAACATTCTCAGGCTGCCTTATCTCTTCAGCTGCAACCTCTTCCTCAGTTGCAATCTCTTCAATGCCCGCCGTCTCAATAGTACCGGCGATTATTCTGCCGACTACGATGAATACGAATCCAAGTGTGATAAAAATGATTGGATTAAGTGGTGTAACAATACCAAGGAAGCTTAATACCGCTCCAACTAAGTATAGAACTCTTGGAATACCAAAAAGCTGTCCAACAAGTACCGAACCGAAGTCCGCCTGCTTGCTTCCCTTAGTAACTAAGATACCTGTTGACAGTGAAATAAGAAGTGAAGGAATCTGAGAAACCAGTCCATCACCAATTGTAAGTATTGTGTACTTGGAAAGAGCTGCACTAATATCAAGTCCCTGTCTCATCATACCCATTGCAATACCACCAACGATATTAACAGCTGTAATAATAAGACCCGCTACAGCATCTCCCTTAACGTACTTAACCGCACCATCCATGGAACCGAAGAAACTGCTCTCCTGCTGAATCTTGTCTCGTCTGATCTTAGCTTCTGCATCTGTTATAGCGCCTGTGTTAAGATCGGCATCAATAGCCATCTGCTTACCAGGCATCGCATCAAGAGTAAATCTGGCTGTAACTTCAGCTACTCGCTCGGAACCTTTATTGATAACGAGGAACTGGATGATGATAAGAATGATGAAAACAATGGCACCGATAATCAGATCACCGCCACCAACATATTCACCGAAGGTCTCAACTACGTTACCTGGATCACCCGTTGTAAGAATCAGCTTGGTTGATGAAACGTTAAGACCAATTCTGAAAATGGTTGTGAACAGTAACATTGTTGGGAAGTAGGACATATCCAGTACTTCCTTCGAGAACATGGTTGTAAACAAAATTGTAAACGCTACTGAAATATTAAGTGCTAAGAGCACATCCAGAAGCCATGAAGGGATGGACACGATGAACATAATAAATGCTGCAAGAATATAAATAGCTATTCCGACATCAGCTCCGATTCTTCGTATCATCGTTATCCTCCTTTCTTCTTAGTCGCTTATACTTTTCCCTTAGCGTGATATACAAAGGCTAATACCTCTGCAACCGCCTGATATAATTCTGGTGGAACCTGTGCATCCACCTCGACATTGGCATACAGCATTCTGGCAAGTGGCTTGTCCTCTACTATCTCAATGTCATTGTCTCTTGCAATCTCTTTAATCTTCTGTGCAAGGAAATCTGCACCCTTGGCAAGCACAATTGGTGCCGGCGCAGTCTCCGGATCATATTTAATTGCAACTGCATAATGCGTAGGGTTCGTGATTACTACATCCGCCTGTGGAACCGACTGCATCATACGACGCTGGCTGGCCTCGCGCATTCGCTGCTTAATCTTACCCTTAATCTCAGGATCTCCTTCAGAGTTCTTGTACTCTTCCTTAATCTCCTGCTTGGTCATTCGCATATCCTTCATAAACTTGAACTTCTGATATGCGAAATCTGCCAGTGCGATAATCATATATATCGCAGATATCCTTATTCCAAGGTTAATAACTGTCTCACCAATCAGCGCAACCGCCTGCATCATTGGCATGTCATACAGCGAATACAGTAAAGAACCTTTACCCTTAAGATAGCTGTAGGTCACATATGCAATCAGGAGTATCTTGGCAATTGACTTAACTAATTCCACAAGTGACTGTGGAGAAATAATCTTCTTGAAACCCTTAATTGGATCTAATTTACTAAGCTTCGGTTTAAGCGGCTTGGCTGTTGGATGCCACTTAACCTGAATCAGATCGCTTAGGAAAGCTACTATCACACCAACCAGGAAAACCGGAAGCAGCATCAGTATTAACCTAAGCATTACTGTCCTTAGAAGTGTTGTAACATCCCTAAACGGTGATGTCCCTCCGTGCAGCTTACATACCGAAGGTATCTTGTCATATACCATATCAAAGGCCTGCAGGAATTGTCGTCCAAGCATTCCCACCCATACCTTTAATACGACAAAAAGGGCTAGTAATCCTAACCCATTAGCAATCTCCCTGGACTTTGCAACCTGACCCTCATCACGAGCATCATCCAATTTCTTGGCAGTTGGTTCCTCTGTCTTCTCTCCTCCCGGTCCATCATCAGCAAAGAACTGGAGGTTAAGAGGAAGTCTAAGTCCTGGCCTTAAATTGCAAGTCAGATCATCGTGTTCACGAACGAAGTCATCATTGTCTTCATCTCTGAGAATATGAAATTCGAAATACTCGGCAGCATGCCGATAGTCAAAAACAGCACACATAATCCAACTAAAACCTTAAGCTGCATACCAACCGAGAACATGTTCATCTGCGGGGCAACTCTGGCCATAATACCCAGCACTGCATTAAGCAGAAGCATAACTGCAAATACTGGAAGACAAATTCTAAAACCGATTGTGATATAGTCCTTCATAAATTCGAGGACCGAATTAAGTAATCTGGTATTATCTAAAACAGCTCCGTTAACCGGAATAAGTATAAATGTCTCCGCCAGTGCCTGGATCAGATATCTGTGAAGTCCGGTAAGTAATAGCATCAGCATTATTCCATACTGATAAATAATACCGGATACACTACTATTCTGCCTTGTTGCCGGATCGATAAGATTGACCATTGAAAGTCCCGTCTCCATATCGATTATTCGGCCCGCAAAATCCACGACCGTATTACATATAGAGGCTGAAAAGCCGATTAACAGTCCCGTCAGAGCTTCCTTCATAACGATAACTGCATATCCGTACACCGACTGATATTCAAGATCAGGATGTACACCAATTGTTCCATATAGAAGAATCGAGATAAAAAAGCTTAGCGCAATCTTAAACTGTCTCGGTACACCATTTTGTGAAAGAATTGGTGCCAAATATATGAACGCCGATACCCTGACCAATATACATAGAAAATATTCAAGATTATTAAGGTCAAAGGAATAATTAATCATTTAATATATAATGTAAAATCTGCCCACAGGTCGTTCATGAAACCAACCATATTATTGAGCATCCAGTGTCCTAAAAGAATCAGTGTTAGGAAAATCCCCAACACCTTAGGAACAAATGTAAGCGTCTGTTCCTGAATGGATGTAATTGTCTGAAATATACTTACTATAAGACCAATAACGAGCGATACTAACAGTACCGGTGCGGCGGTAATAACTATCGTATATAAGCCCCTGCTCATTATCTCGGTTACATCATTAATTGTCATGTGTATCTCTCCTGCCCTCTATTAATAGAAGGTTCTGACAAGATTACCAATAACAAGATTCCATCCGTCTGCAAGTACAAACAGAAGAATCTTAAACGGCATCGAAATTGTTGTTGGCGGTAACATCATCATACCCATACTCATAAGGGTCGATGCTACAACCATATCAATTACGATAAACGGTATATATATCATAAAGCCTATAATAAAGGCTGTTCTAAGTTCACTAAGCATAAAGCTTGGCACAAGCACGGCATTAGGAATATCAGCAATATTACCATTCCATTCAGTTCCTGATATCTCCATAAAAAGCTGCACATCCTTAGTCTGTGTCTGCCCATACATGAATTCCCTTATCGGATCCATTGCAATCTGAAAAGCTTCCTGCTGATTAATCTGTCCTCTGTCGAATGGTTCAATAGCTTCTGTACGAACCTTCGCAATCGTTGGGGACATAATGAAGAATGTCAGAAAAAGTGCGAGTCCAAGAATAACCTGATTAGGCGGCGCCGTCTGAGTATTTAACGCATTTCTCGTAAAATGGAGAACTATAATTATACGCGTAAAGCTCGTCAGACATATGATAAGAATAGGCGCTAATGTAATAAGCGTAAGAGTAATAAGGATACGAAGCGCTCCGTTTATATTACCATTACCATTATCATATGTGACTGTAACCGTGTTAGCTACGTTAAGCCTTTTCAAATCATCGCCACTCTCCGAAGAACCCGGTTCCCTCACATTGGTTCGCTCGTCAGTCGTACCTGTAAGCTCACTGTTAAGTCTTCCATCTCTGAGAGTATCTGTAACCTCGGCAGCGTGAATACTAACTTTCGGACATATACACAATATGCCCACCATTAACAGTAGGCATATTAGATTTAAATATTTACTTTTTCTACGTAGTATCCCTTTATTCATCTTCCTGTTTACCATTACTGGGGGCGGAATTATTCTGTCCTATTTTTACCTTTTCAAGGATACTTCCAAAATCGAGCGCACCTACACTACCGTCCACGCGTAGTGTAATCTCATCCTCTGATAAATCAGTAAGATAAGTCACATTCTCTTTGGATACAGCAACAGCTATATATTTCTTCCCAACCCGAAGGATCTCTACATATGCAGTTGGAGAAATGCGCACACTCTCCACTATCTGTATATTATTACCAGAATTCTGCATCTTCTGATAATTGCCCACCCAGCGAGTCACAAAGTAGGTAACTGCCAGTACGATAACAAATATCAGCAAAACGGTTATGAACTGTAACACCCCGTCCATACCTGATGACAATGTAATCAGCATTATTAACCAACTACCTTCTTAACTGCCTCAAGAACTCGGTCTGCCTGGAAAGGCTTAACGATGAAGTCCTTGGCACCATTCTGAATAGACTCGATAACCATTGCCTGCTGACCCATAGCAGAACACATAATTACCTTAGCATCACTATCACCTGACTTAATAGCCTTAAGAGCCTGGATACCGTCCATCTCTGGCATTGTGATATCCATAAGAACTAAATCCGGCTTGAGTTCGTTGTACTTCTCAACACCCTTAGCGCCATTCTCAGCTTCTCCAACAACATTGTAACCATTCTTGGTAAGGATATCCTTGATCATCATTCGCATGAAAGCTGCGTCATCACAGATTAAAATATTCTTTGCCATTTTCCTATACTCCTAACTTTATTTGGTTATTTCTGTAACTCGAATACCAAAACTTTCCTCAATTACTACAACTTCGCCCTTAGCAACGAACTTACCGTTAACCAGGACATCTATTGGTTCTCCTGCTATCTTATCAAGCTCTATGATAGTTCCAGGAGAGAAATCCAGAATCTCTGAAATAGATTTTCTTGTTCTTCCAAGCTCAACTGTGACCTCTAATGGAACATCCATAATAAGGTCAATATTCTCATTGCTTGCCAGATTGCCTACATTACCCTGGAAGCTCTCAAACTGTGCTGTCTGATAGTTAACTCCCGGATTAGGCATCCCCATCATTGGCATTCCCATCATTGGCATTCCGTAACCATATCCCGGCATCATTCCATTTGCCATCATGTTCGGATCCATCTGAGGCATTCCCATCATTGGCTGCTGCATCTGCTGTGCACTCATGTCTGGCATTGGTGCCATCTGAGGTGCAGCCTGTGGTGTCGGAGCGACTGTAGGTGGAGTATACGCCTCAACCTTTGGTTCTGGTGCTGGTTCTGGTGCTGGAGCAGCGCTCGAATCGTCTCCTATGAATGTCTGAACAATCTCCTTCGCAAAGTCAACTGGATATAACTGAAGGATTGTACTGTCTACCAGATCATCAATCTGCATTCTGAATGCAATTTTAACAAATGTTCCTGCAAGGAAATCTGCTACATCACCACCCTGAACATCTTCTGCTGCGAAATCAACCAAATCCGCAACCGGTGGTGAGATATCAATCATCTTGCCAAGCATCTGAGATAACGATGTTGCTGATGAACCCATCATCTGGTTCATGGCCTCTGAAATAGCACTTAAATGAAGTTCGCTAAGCTCACCCTCAATATTAGTTCCATCACCACCCATCATAAGATCAGTGATAATCTTAACATCGTGCTCAGTAAGGATTAAGATATTGGATCCATCAAGACCGCTTGTATACTTGATCTGAATGAATACATAAGGCTTTTCCTTATCCTTCTGCAAATCCGCCCAGTTACTAAGAGTAACAACTGGTGTTGTAATATTTACTTTTCTATTAACAAGGGAAAATAGAGTTGTAGCGGAAGTTCCCATGCTAATATTAGCAATTTCACCAATCGCATCCTTCTCAATATCTGTAAGGTCATCAACATCTGTTCTTACAGGTGCATGAACCATATCATCTACTGGGGCTGGCGCTGGTGCTGGTGCTGGCTCGGGAGTGGCTGGTACTTCGCCATTCGCCATGCCGTTTAATAACGCATTTATCTCGTCCTGAGATAAAAGACCACCGTCCATGATTCTATTCCTCCTCTCTTATGACTGATGTTATCCGGACAGCGTAATTATCATCACTCTTACCCGGCATCGCCGTAAATTTTTTAATATTACCAACGTAGACTGATAATTCATCGTCCGCCTTGGTATCCAACCTAATGATATCTCCAACCTGAAGATTAGCGAAATCACTAACTGTAATAATACTCTTACCAAGTAATGCCTTCACCGGAGCATCAACCCTGCGAATCATTGCCTCAACATACTGTGAATAATCTTCGTCAGTGCTCTCCTTCATTGTTGAATACCAGAACTTTGTATTCAGCTTATCCATAACAGTCTCAACTGTTACGAATGGAAGACATATATTCATAAATCCTTCAACATCGCCAATCTTAACATTAAGCGTTACGATTGCAATCATGTCATTAGGAGCTATAATCTGTGCGAACTGCGGATTCGTCTCAATTCTCTCAAGTAATGGTTCGACGTCCACAACGTTCTTCCACGGATCTCTCATAAGTAGCATACATTGAAGCATTATCTTATCAAGTATCGCTAACTCTATATCCGAGAAATCTCTCTCCTTCTCAATTGGGTTGCCCGCTCCACCAAGCATTCGGTCAATCATGGCAAATCCAAGATTCGGAGCTAACTCAATTATTATCTGTCCCTGAAGCGGTCTGAAATTAACAATTCCTAAGATAACCGGATTGGACAGGGCGTTGGAAAATTCGGAGAACACAACGGTCTCTGAACTGGCAACTGTTATCTGTACACTCTTACGTAAATAAAGAGGAAGGTTAGTCGACAACAATCTGCCGTAGTGCTCATATATAATCTCTAATGTTCTTAAATGCTCTTTAGAGAATTTGGATGGTCTGGCGAAATCGTAATTGCGAACCTGCTTCTCGTCCTTTTTGGACATCTCTTCAGCATCTAACTCACCATTACTCAAGGCAGCCAACAGACTGTCTATCTCGCTCTGAGATAATACCTCACCCAAGCAGGCTCACCTCCTCGTCAGGTAAATAAACTTAGATTACGAGAACATAATGTCTCTGAATACTACATTGTATACGAACTTGGATCCACCATACATAGACTGAATTCTCTCCAGAATCTCCTGGCGAAGCATATCTGGATTACTCTCTGCTTCTTCAATTGGATGAGACTGGATAACTGAGAATATCTCACTCTTAATGAGGTCTACCTTATCTCCAATGTTAGCGCCATACTTCTCATAATCAGGATCCTTTGTATTAAGTGATAATGAAACTGATACGATACAGTAATGAGCCTCACCATCAGCACCCTTCGCAAGGGAAATTGTCATCGAATCCTCGATCTGATATACACTTATATCATCTACTGAAACTGACTGAGCAGCTTCTTCTGTAGCATCGCCCGGAGTACCAACCTCAAGGGCAAGTGCACTGGATATTCCATCGATAAGCTTTGCAGTCTTCTTCATTGTGCCCATAACTGAGAACATCATAACTGCTGTCAAAGCTACATTCACAATTAGCAGTGCTAATATCAGAATGGAAATCATATTCTTTTTCATGAATTACTCCTTATCCGTCAGTCAGAACTAAGATTATTGTAAATCTTAATCTCAATTCTTCTGTTTTTAGCTCTTCCTTCAGGTGTTGAATTATCAGCTACTGGTATATACTCGCCACGTCCTGAATGCTTAATAAGTGCAGGATCAAGCGATGTGTTATCAACCAGATAATTAAACATTGCAAGCGCTCTGTATGAGCTCAGTACATCATTACTCTCAAATCTGCTTGTATGGATTGGAACATTATCTGTATGTCCTTCAATCTCTATAGTGCTCTGTGCATATCTCTCAAGAATCATTGCAATCTTCTGAATCATCGGAATTGCTTCATTCTTAAGCTCGGCTGAACCAGAGTCAAATAATACAGAACCCTTAAGTGTTAACTGAACATACTGGGATGTGAAGTAAATATCAACATCCTTATCAACACCATTCTCAGTTAAAGCCTCATTCATTCTCTCTGCAAGCTGCTCACTGGCTTCGAGCTGCGCCTGCTCTAAAAGAGCCTTCATTGCTTCAGCAGAATTCTCTGCATCCTTCTCAAGCTCATTCTTGGATGACTTCTTCTCTGCGGCCTGGCCTGTATTAACTATGTATTTATCAAGATTAGTAAGCTGGCTTACGCCGTTGCTTATAAGCAATCCTTCATCGAAGGATGAACCACCCTGCGTAAAAATACTAAAAGTATTAGAAAACGATGCCGCTATCTCTTCAAACTTCTGAGCGTCAACAGTGGACATCGAGAAAAGCAAAACGAAGAAACAAAGGAGCAGGTTCATCAGATCGGCAAAGGTACTTTGCCACGCCGGCGCGCCTTTTGGTGGCTCTTCAGCCTTCCTCTTAGCCATCAGCTTCTCCTCCCTGTGCGTCCATTGCTGCTCTGTCCTTAGGATTAAGGAATGACTTCAACTTCTCTTCAATAACTCGAGGGTTCTCACCAGCCTGAATAGACAGAAGACCTTCGATCATAATCTCTTTAGTCTGAATCTCAGATTCATTACGCAACTTAAGCTTCGCAGCAACTGGAGCGCATATCCAGTTCGCAAGCATTGATCCATACAAAGTTGTAAGTAAGGCAACCGCCATGGATGGACCGATTGATGATGGATCTGACATGTTCTGAAGCATGTTAACCAGACCAATAAGGGTACCAATCATACCCCAGGCAGGACCCATGGCTCCAAGATTCTCCCAGAAACCAATTTTGCCTCTGTGTCGTCCATCGATACTAATCATCTCTGTCTCCATGATTGCTCTTACAAGCTCTGGATCTGTACCATCGACAATAAGCAGGATACCTTTCTTCATGAATGCATCATCAAGTTCTCCTGCTGCTTCCTCTAACGACAATAAGCCCTCCTTACGGGCTACGTTGGAGAGATCAATTATCTTCTTTATTACGGTTGGAACATCCTGATCGGATGCTTTAAATGTTAATAGAATAGATTTAAAGCCTGCTACATACTCCGGAATTGAATACGATGCCAGGATACACATGAACGCACCACCGAAAGTGATAAGTGCGGATGGTACATCCAAGAAATTGATTACGGCGCCGAAGTTAATTCCCGTCTTACTGTAAACAATACCAAAGATACAAAGTACAAAGCAGATTACTAAACCTAAAATGGTTGCTATATCCACAAAATATGCCCCCTGTTTCCATCAAATGTCACAATATTATGTGCTAGTTGACAGAAAGTTCCTTTCTATACGATTTTACTAAATTATTCACTTCTTGTCTACTTTCTTTTACAATTATTTTGCGTCCCGTTGTCAGCGTAATCATCGTATCTGGAGTGGATTCAACCATCTCAATCAAGTCCGGATTAATAAGTGTTTTGGTCCCGTTCAATTTAGTAATTTCTATCATTTTCTCAATCCTTTTTGTGCGAAAACATATTATCCATAAAGGCACTAATGGGCAGAGTCCAAAGACCCTGCCCGTTATTACCTGTATTAACTTAACTTAATTATCTCTTAAGGTTAACTAATTCTTCAAGAAGTGTATCTGAAACTGTGATAATTCTTGAGTTAGCCTGGAAACCACGCTGTGTAGTAATCATCTCAGTAAATTCTGCTGAAAGATCTACGTTAGACATTTCAAGAACACCTGTTGTCATATATCCGCCGCCTGATGTAACCTCGATACCAATACCATCGAAATCACCTGAGTTCTGGCTTGCTGAATAAAGGTTATCTCCTTCCTTCTGAAGACCTGACGCATTAGCAAACTCTGCAACTGCAATCTGTCCTAAAAGTCTTGACATACCATTGTCATATGAAGCATAGATACGTCCATCATTCTGGATTGAAACACCACTCATCTGACCAAGCTTACGACCTGCGCCAAGCTTATTCTCATCACCACTTGCAGCAGCGATTGTAGATGTACCAGAGTTGTTGAACATTGTTGTTCCCTGGAAGTTAACTTCGATATCCGTAAATCTAGAATCAATAGCTGCAAGACTAAGGTTTACAGATGTAACACCAGAACCACCAACACCAGTAAATTTACCAGTTGACGGATCAAATGTAAGCTGTATTCCTGACGCAAGAGCTGTTGGGCCACCTGTTACTTCAACATTATTAGCATCTGTAATCTTCTCGATTGCCAAATCATATGTTCCATCTGTACCTGTCTCCTTAATAGTAAACTTAGCTGTATAGCTGTAACCAAGCTTATCATAGAACATTAAGTTCATAGCCTTACCAGAAGAAGATGTAAGGTTAGTATCATTCTTATCGAGGATACCTGTTACCATTGCCTTAGTTGTTGACTCTGGATCATATGTCATATTCTCAGCACTCATAATACGAAGTGCTGATACTGTATCCTGCTTAATATCATTAGTTGAAGGATCAACCTGCCAACCCATTACATTATATCCGTTAGATGTCATGGCAAGATTACCAAGACCATCTACATAGAACGAACCATCTCTTGTAAAGAAATTGTCCTGTCCATTAGATACTACGAAGAATGCAGATCCTGTTATTCTGATATCGAATGGATTGTTAGTTGTCTGTGAAGCACCCTGTGAGCTAATAGCTGTATTAATGGCACCAGTCTTAGAACCAAGACCGATCTGTCTTGCATTAATACCAGCTGTTCCTGTTGCTGCATTAGCACCAGATGCTGCCTGTGTTGTCTGATACATGAGTTCTGAGAATGTAACCGACTGTGACTTGTAAGCTACTGTATTAACGTTAGCTATATTGTTACCAATTACATCCATCTTAGTCTGGTGAGTCTTAAGACCTGCTACACCAGAGTACATTGATCTCATCATAATGATTGCCCTCCTGAATGGTTAGGGCAGTGATTGTTCGATTCCATCTGTCGGTCAGGAATCTAAGCCTCCTTGTGAGGTCCAGCTTTATACTATCACCGCTCCGTCAATATTTGTAAAAACCTGTTCGTTACTCTCTGTTGAATCCATTGCTGTGATTACTGTCTGGCTTGGTACATTCACGATGAATGCAAGCTCATCCATAATCATTAGCGAATCCTTAATGCCCTTCGCATCTGCTCGCGTCACACCATCCTGCAGTCTGTCTAACTGTGTGTGGTCAAGAGTTATATCTCTTGTTGCCAGTCTGGCTGATGCATGCTTGCTGAACTTCAGTTCACTTCCCTGTGTACTTACATTGCTTATTCTTTCCAGAACGTTCTGGAATGATGCATTTCCGGAAGTTTGAACTGGACGCTTACTGGTATCAGATAAGTACTGATCCTTAAGCTGTTCAATGGAAAGGAACTGATTATTATTAATATTCATTCGCTTCCCTCCGGTTATTACTTTTAACTGTTACATAATGTATATCGGCAACTTATGCTTTTTCTACACCATTATTTGAAGAATTTTCAGAAGTTTTTTCGCTATCCTCTGTTCTGGTCTTATACCACTCAGCATATGCGTTATATATTGCCGTCTCATCCTTTGATAAAAAGCCCTTCTGATATGTGTTCATAGCGCTGTATGCATTTACAAGCTCTTCTACCTGTGGAAGATTCTCATCTGTAAGCACATTAAGCGATGGTAACTTGTTAATATAAGCTACAATCGAATCTGCAAGCTTAACACCGAGAGTATAATCTGGATCTGCAACTGACTGAAGATCATCAAGATTATATAAGTCTCCATTAATCGAGAGATATGTCTTGTTACCAGAGAAAGTAACATAGTCAACTGTACCCTCAACCATCTTGGTATTACCTGTTGTATTGCTTCTGTCCTCAAGATATACGTACTGACCAACAAGTCCTGAAGCTCTCTGCTTATCCATACTGCTTGTCATGTTCTGCATCTCTTCCAAAGATGAGAATGTTGCAAGCTGCGAAATATATTCTGTATTATCTGTAGGCTCCAATGGATCCTGATACTGCATCTGAGTTACAAGTAACTGTAAGAATGCATCCTTATCAAGAGAACCACCTGATTCCTTCTGTGCTGCTGTAACAGCCTTTGAGATATTTGTTGATGCTGCAGAAGCGCTAATACCATTCTTCTGAACTACACCATCTACTATACTTGCTGAAACGCTCATATTTTCTCTCCTTAATCAACTTAGTTATGCGAGATAGTCAACTGTATTACCAGCTCTGGCCATCATATCCGCTGTAACTCTGTCTTCCTCATCCATCTCATCAAGATCATCCATATCGCCAAGATTGATTCCACGAGTTCTTCTTCTCTTAGCCTCTGCTTCGCCCTGACTTTGGCCTCTTTCGCCTTCTTCGCTTAAGTTCCTCTCAAAAGCGTGGCTGCTAACTGTTACTTCAACAGCTTCAACCTTAAGTCCCTGCTCGTTCATCTGTTCCTTAAGCTGAACTACCTGAGCCTCAAGTGCCTGTCTAACCTGTTCATTCTGTGTTGTGAAGTTAGCTGTAATAACTCCATCTCTTGCGACAACCTGGATTCTGATATTACCAAGTGACGCTGGATGCAACTGCATCTCCATCTCTGTCATATCATCCTTCATTGTCATCTTAAGATTATCTGATACCTGCTCTAAGATATCTTCCATAGATGTTCCAGATGTATAAGATACTGGTACCTCGTTTACTATCTCTGATACAGATTCTCTGATATTCTCTACTGCCTGCTGTGCATAATTAACACCATCACCTGCATTAGAATC
>JAZLFL010000162.1:0-4308 GCA_045615825.1 Lachnospiraceae bacterium | reverse complement strand
AGGGCGGGAATGGTGCTTCCATTTATCGCAGCAGGTTATTATATTTTCAAATGGCTGCTTAAGAATATGGATGGCTTTGACAGTGATAAGCCTGATAAGAAGGTTATGTTATTCCAGATTGCTAAGGGGGTAATTCTTCTTGCGGTTAACATAACTATAGCGATGATTAACTGGTCGGTTGATACCAACAATATGGTATTCGGTAATATATTTTTATATTATCTCGGAGGACTGTCTGGAAGCTTTGCAGTTATTATGCTTTTAAAGAGCATTCCACCACTCAGACCATTATCGTACCTTGGACGTAATTCATTAGTCATTATGGCTACACACCTGGACTGCTACATTCTGTGGGCAGGACTAAGAGCCGGATTAATCATATATGGACTTATACCAGTAGCCCCAGTGCTTATCATTTTTACCGTAATTATTACACTGTTACTTGAATGCATAGTGATAGAAGTGGTGAACAGATACTGTCCATTCATTATTGGAAAAAAGAGAAAGGCTTAGCATGTCGGGAACATTATATCTGTGTGCGACTCCAATTGGTAATCTTGGTGATATGTCGCCAAGGATTATTGAGACCCTTAATATGGTGGATTTAATCGCCGCAGAGGATACACGTAACAGTATTAAGTTACTTAATCATTTTAATATTGATACTCCGATGACAAGCTATCATGAGTATAACAAGGTCGAGAAGGCCAGAGTGTTAATTGATAAGCTAAAAAGCGGAATGAATATAGCACTCATAACGGATGCCGGTACGCCTGCAATATCCGATCCGGGCGAGGTAATGGTGGCAATGTGTAATGAGGAGCATATACCCGTCACATCACTTCCTGGACCGGCGGCGCTTATTGTGGCCCTGACTCTTTCGGGACTGCCAACCAGAAGATTCTGCTTCGAGGCGTTTCTTCCGTCAGACAAGAAGGAGCGTAAGACAATACTTGAAGAGCTTAAGGATGAAAGCCGTACCATAATAATGTATGAGGCGCCACATCATCTTAAGGCTACACTTAAGGAATTGTATGAAGCCTTGGGTGACAGGAAGATCACCATCTGCAGGGAGTTAACCAAGAAGTTCGAGACTGTGATGCCTACGACTCTTGCGGGCGCGCTAACGTACTACGAGACAGAAGATCCAAGAGGTGAATATGTGCTTGTAATAGATGGCAAGAGCTTTAAGGAGAAGGAAGCTGAGAAGCAGGCTGGATTCGAGTCAATGACCATTGAGGAGCATATGCAGATGTATGAATCCCAGGGAGAAAATCACAAGAGTGCCATGAAGCTTGTAGCTAAGGATCGTGGTATATCAAAGAGGGATGTATATCAGTATCTGTTAAAGGAATAGGTTGTGGGCGTGGCAGAGGCTGAATGCCTGCACTTGTAAAAATGTACCTGAGTGATACAATTATACAGATAAGGTGTCAAAGACACTAAGAAAAGCAGTGGGAAGTGAGATTATGAATATATTATCACCATCAATTCTGGCAGCAGATTTCTGCCATTTGGAACAGGATATTAAGGCCGCTAATGCAGGAGGTGCCAAGTGGCTGCATATAGATGTAATGGATGGAACATTTGTACCGGCAATAAGCTTCGGTATGTGTGTTATAGAGAGCATCCGTAAGTGCACAGACATGTTCTTCGATACACATCTTATGATTGTTAATCCAATAAGATATGTTGAAGAGTTTGCCAGACTTGGAAGCGACGGCATTACAGTTCATCTTGAGGCATGTGAAGATGTACATGCAACATTACTTAAGATTAAGGAATGCGGATGCCGTGTCGGTCTTAGCATTAAGCCAGGTACACCAGTTGAGTCGCTTGCGCCATATATGGATGAAGTGGATATGATCCTTATGATGAGTGTTGAGCCAGGCTTCGGAGGTCAGGGATATATTGAAGAGTCAACAGAGCGTATCAGGGAGGTCAGACGAATGATTAAGACCTCGGGTCGTGATATTGACTTAGAGGTCGACGGCGGAATTGGTCTTAACAGACTTGAAGAGGTATTGGATGCGGGTGTCAATGTAATCGTTGCCGGAAGTGCGATATTCAAGAATGACATCAAGGCTAATGCTGAGAATTATATGAAGGTTTTAGAGGCACGTGATTTGTGCCTTTGCTATAGAAAAGGAGATTAGGATGGATAAGTATTATATTACTACCGCTATTGCTTACACATCTGGTAAGCCACATATCGGTAATTCATATGAGATTGTAATGGCTGATGCTATTGCAAGATTTAAGAGATTTCAGGGTTACGATGTATTCCTTCAGACAGGTACAGATGAACACGGACAGAAGATTGAGGAGAAGGCAGCAGCTGCTGGAATTACTCCTAAGGAGTTCGTTGATAATGTTGCTGGTATTATCCAGGGAATCTGTGACAGCTTGAATGTATCTTATGATAAGTTCATTCGTACAACAGATGCTCCTCATGAGAAGCAGGTGCAGAAGATATTCAAGAGATTATACGACCAGGGTGATATCTATAAGGGAGCTTATGAGGGTATGTACTGTACTCCATGTGAGTCCTTCTGGACAGAATCACAGCTGGTAGATGGCAAGTGTCCTGACTGTGGAAGAGATGTTAAGCCAGCCAAGGAGGAAGCATACTTCTTCAAGATGAGCAAGTACGCTGACAGACTTATCGAGCACATTAATACACATCCAGAGTTCATTCAGCCTGTATCACGTAAGAATGAAATGATGAATAACTTCCTCTTACCAGGACTGCAGGACCTCTGTGTATCAAGAACATCTTTCAAGTGGGGTATCCCGGTTGATTTCGATGATAAGCATGTAGTATATGTATGGCTTGATGCCCTTACTAACTATATTACTGGTATTGGTTATGATGCTGATGGTAACAGCACAGAGCAGTATAAGAAGTTATGGCCTGCAGACCTTCACCTTATTGGTAAGGATATTGTAAGATTCCATACTATTTACTGGCCAATCTTCCTTATGGCATTAGGTGAGCCACTTCCTACACAGGTATTCGGACATCCATGGTTACTCCAGGGTGGAGAGAAGATGAGTAAGAGCAGAGGTAATGTTATTTATGCTGATGACCTTATTAATCTCTTCGGTGTTGATGCTGTAAGATATTTCGTATTACACGAGATGCCATACGAGAATGATGGAACAATTACATGGGACCTTGTTGTAGAGAGATTCAATTCAGAGCTCGCTAACATCATGGGTAACCTTGTTAACAGAACAATATCAATGAGCAACAAGTACTTCGGTGGTATAGTAGCTTCAACTGGTGTTACAGAGGATGTTGACGCAGACCTTAAGGCAGTTGCAGTTGCTGCACGTGATAAGGTTGCTGCCAAGATGGATGAGATGAAGGTAGCGGATGCAATCGGTGAGGTATTCACATTATTCAGACGCTGCAATAAGTATATTGATGAGACAGAGCCATGGGTACTTGCCAAGGATGAGGAGAAGAAGCCTCGTTTATCTGAGGTAATGTATAACCTTACAGAGTCCATTACAATTGGTGCTAACTTACTTGCGCCATTTATGCCTGAGACAGCAGAGAAGATCTTAGCTCAGCTTAATACTGAGAAGAGAGCATATGATTCTCTTAATGTATATGGTGGTTTCGTATCAGGTACTAAGGTTACTGAGAAGCCACAGATTCTGTTTGCAAGACAGGATCTTAATGAAGTAATGGCTAAGGTGGAAGAGATTCAGGCTGCTCAGAGAGCTGAGTATGAGAGAGAGAACGGTATTACTTCTGAGCCTTCTGAGCCAGTAATTGATATCGAGAAGAAGCCTGAGATTTCATACGATGATTTTGCCAAGCTCCAGTTCAGAGTGGGTAAGATAATTAAGTGTGAGGAGGTACCTAAGTCTAAGAAGCTTTTATGCTCACAGGTTCAGATTGGATCTGAGGTTAAGCAGATTGTATCAGGTATCAAGCAGCACTACTCAGCAGAAGAGATGGTAGGCAAGAAGGTACTTGTACTTACTAACTTAAAGCCAGCAACATTAGCAGGCGTAGTATCAGAAGGTATGTTACTCTGTGCAGAGGATGCTGATGGCAACCTTGCACTTATGACTCCTGAGAAGGAGATGCCAGCCGGAGCAGAGGTGTGCTAATAGAGGAGCAGTTATGACAAGATCCGATTTTTATTATGATTCAAGAGATAATGTATCGCAGATTCATGGTGTGAAGTGGATTCCTGACACAGAGCCGGTTGGTGTGCTTGTATTAGTACATGGAATGGCTGAGCATCTGGACAGATATGAGCCATTTGCAGCATTTATGTGTGAGCGTGG
>JAZLFL010000161.1:0-9372 GCA_045615825.1 Lachnospiraceae bacterium | reverse complement strand
GCAGAGGATCCGAGAGTACATCTTCCTATTATGATATGTCAGGATGGCTTTATAACAAGTCACGCTGTTATGAACATCGAGCTGCTTGAGGATGAGGATGTTAAGAACTTTGTCGGCACATATATGCCAGAAGAGTATCTTCTTAACCCTGGCAAGCCAATGGCGGTCGGACCATATTCCGTAAGTAACTATGCCATGGAAGCAAGATATAACCAGGAGAAGGCTATGGAGGCTTCCAAGGAAGTAATCATCGAGGTTGCAAGGAAGTACAAGGAGCTTAGTGGCAGAGGCTTCGAGCTCTTTGAAGAGTACAGAACAGAGGATGCAGACTACATAATGTTAATTATTGGTTCTGCAGCAGGAACAGCCAAGCAGGCAGTTGATGATCTAAGAGATAAGGGCATTAAGGCAGGAGTGCTTAAGCTTCGTGTATTCCGTCCATTCCCATCAGATGAGATTGCCATGGCGCTTAAGAACTGTAAGGCAGTGGCTATTATGGACAGAACAGAGAGCTACAATGGCCACGGCGGACCTCTCGCAAGTGAGGTTACAGCAGGTCTTTACAGAAACAAGGTGATGATTGAGACAATGTGTTATACATATGGTCTTGCAGGTCGTGATTTCACAGTTGAGACTGTATACGGAATCTTCGACGAGCTTAAAGATATAGTAGAAAACGGCGCTACTTATGAGCAGCACAGATACATCGGATTAAGGAGTGAGTAATGAGCAGTTATAGTCTTAAAGAAGTAATGAACAAACCAGAACGTCTTGCTCCAGGTCATCGTATGTGTGCCGGATGTGGTGCAACAATCGGTGTAAGAGCAGTTCTGCGTGCCCTTCACGAGGGCGATAGGGCCGTTATCGGCAATGCAACAGGATGTCTCGAGGTATCTTCCTTCATGTATCCATATACAGCATGGGAAGACAGCTATATTCATAATGCCTTTGCCAATGGTGGAGCAACACTTTCAGGTGTTGAGTCTGCATACAAGGCTTTGAAAAAGCGTGGACGACTTCCTGAAGATGAAGAGTTCAAGTTCATCACATTTGGTGGTGATGGTGGTACATATGATATTGGTTTCCAGTCATTATCTGGAGCAATGGAGAGAGGCCATGATATGGTATATGTGTGCTATGACAATGGCGCATATATGAATACAGGTATTCAGAGATCATCAGCAACACCAAGATTCGCTGATACAACTACAACACCTGTAGGAACTGAGTCAGATGGTAAGCTTCAGAGCAGGAAGGACCTTGCGGCAATTATTGCTGACCACAATGTTCCTTACGTAGCTCAGACGACCCTTACAAGAGACTTCAAGGATATTCATCTTAAGTCGGAAAAAGCGATCTATACTAAGGGTGCAGCCTTCCTTAATGTACTTACTCCATGTCCTAGAGGCTGGAGATACGAGACAGAGGATATTATGAAGATCTGTCAGCTTGCTATGGATACCTGCTACTGGCCATTATACGAAGTAGAGGATGGCAAGTGGATACTTACATACGAGCCTAAGAATAAGCTTCCAATCGGGGACTTTTTAAAGGAGCAGGGAAGATTTAAGCACCTGTTTAAGCCAGGCAATGAGCATTTAATTGAACAGTTCCAGGAAGAAGTAGACAGACGTTGGGAAGATTTACAGTTTAAGTGTTCGAGATAATAACGGGGTATGGGTATGGAGAACAGATTATTTAGCAATAGCAGTATTATTTCATGGTTACAGTATTTCGCAGATAATACAGAAGTAGATCTTGAGCATGTAAGACTCCTTGATATTACAAGAAAGAATAAGAATATTATTCCTACAGTTGAATCTCACAGATGTGTGCTCGTGTTTACAGAGGCTGGACATCCGGATATTTTCTACAGAATGTATAACGCAGGACTTGGGGAGTGCGATGTCATCTATAATGAAGGAAGCGAACCATCCGGTGAGATCAAGAAGGATAAAGTCTCTGATATGATTGACAGAGGAATCAATGCATCAGCAGGTATGCTTATCCTTAATCCTAATGCAAGAAGTACCGTTAAGTTCGGTATGGATAATAAGTCACTTGCAAAGGGAACAGTTAAGTATGTTGGCTCAGAGATAAGAGCAATAATTCTTTCCAAGATGCAGATTGAGGAAGGTAAAAATATCTGTACTATCTCAAGTGAATCAATTGCAGTTGAATCAGCCATCTTAGATGGTGAAGGAACTGTAATAGCAGTTGAGTACAGCAGTGGAGACAGAAGAGCTTTAGAGGATAATATCGAGCAGTTCGGCCTTAATAATGTTATAATTATAGATCATATAGATGAATCAACGATGAAGGACCTTCCGGTTCCTGATGTTACAATGTTAGTAGCATCAGCAAGTATGGAGAAGGAGATGGAATGCCTCCTTAAGATTAATCCTAAGATGGAGTTCGTCATCTATACACTTGATTTCCAGGTTGCAGGATCTATGGCCAGGATGTGCAAGGCTATGGGACTTGGAGACCCAGAGATTATTCAGGTATCAGTAGCCAAGGTTACTAACAGGAATACCTATGATCAGCAGCCAGCACCATGGATTATTTCGTGCAGGGGAGAGTAATTATTCAGACGGGGTAACACAATGTTAGAAGGAAGAGAAATAGATTATCTTGAATTAGAGGAGTGGCAGGCAGCTCCAGGTAAGTTCAATCTTATTGATATTCGTGATGAAGTAACAATAGAATATGGAATGATTCCAGGATCAGTTCATATTAATATCGCTGAGTTTAGAGACAGAATAGCAGAGTTTCCTAAGAACCAGACAATGGTCATCTACTGTTCTAATGGAGTTAAGAGTATTGCAGAGGCAGAATATGCCGCTGATCTGGGATATGATGCATATTCTCTTAAGAAGGGATACAATGGCTGGGTCGTTGGACAGATGTCCAAGGATTCGACACAGGAAGAGCTGGATAATAAGAGGGAAGAGATTGAATTAAGCATCCGTAAGAAGTACCATAAGGAACTCTTCTCTAAATTTGCCAAAGCGATCAATGAATATGAACTTCTTAACGAGGGAGATAAGGTGGCAGTATGTATCTCCGGAGGCAAGGACTCATTCCTCATGGCGAAGCTTTTCCAGGAGCTTAAGAGACATAATAAATTTAACTTCGAGCTTGAGTTCCTTGTTATGGACCCAGGATACAGCCCTGATAATCGCCAGATGATTGAGCGTAATGCCAGATTAATGGACATTCCTGTTACTATCTTTGAATCAGATATTTTCGACAGTGTATTTAATATAGAGAAGAACCCGTGTTACCTCTGTGCAAGAATGAGAAGAGGTCACCTCTACAGCCAGGCTAAGGCCCTTGGCTGCAATAAGATTGCGTTAGGTCACCACTATGATGACGTAATTGAGACAATTCTTATGGGAATGATGTATGGTGGTCAGATTCAGACAATGATGCCGAAGCTCCACAGTACTAATTTCGAGGGCATGGAGTTAATCCGTCCAATGTACTTAATACGTGAAGAGGATATTAAGAAGTGGAGAGATTATAACAATCTTAACTTCCTGCAGTGTGCATGTAAGTTCACAGAGACATGTACTACATGTGATGAGGATGGTGCAAGCAATTCCAAGAGAATGGAGATTAAGAAGCTTATCGCAAGCCTTAAGCAGATTAACCCATTCATCGAGAGCAATATCTTCAGCAGTGTTGAGAATGTTAATCTTAATACAGTTATTGCTTACAAGCATAATGGTGAGAAGCATTCATTCTTAGAGAATTACGATACTTCGGTTGTAGAAGAAGAATAGTTAATGGGCCTTACGAAGATTCTAAGTGAACTTCATAATTCAGATGAGTATCCGCTTCATATGCCGGGTGGTAAGAGGGCATACTCTCCAGAGAAGCTGTTAAGTGACGCTTACAGTCTCGATATTACAGAGATTGAGGGATATGATAACCTGTATGACGCTCAGGGTATCTTAAGAGAAGCCATGGACAGGGCAGCTATGGTCTATAACTGTCCTAATACATATTATCTGGTAAACGGTTCTACAACTGGCGTTATCACAGCAATATATGCTGCGACAGCTCAGAATGATCATATAATCATTGCACGTAACTGTCACAGATCCGTATATAGTACTATAGAGCTCAGAGGTCTTACAGCGGATTATATTGATACTAAGAAGTTAGTCTGTGAGGACATCGATGGCGGAATCACTCCCTGGGATGTTGAAGCAGCCATTAAGGCGTCCCTCATTAAGGGTATTAAGCCGGCAGCAGTGGTTATTACATCACCTAATTATGACGGAGTCATATCCGATGTTAGGGGTATTGCCAGAGCTACCCATGAGTATGGAATTCCGCTTATAGTGGATGAGGCACATGGTGCACATTTAGCATTTGATAAGAGGCTTCCAATAGGAGCAGTTGAGGCCGGTGCTGATATTGTAATTCACAGTACGCATAAGACCCTTGCAGCAATGACACAGACTGCGCTTTTACATGTGCAGGGAGAACTGGTTGACATAACTAAGATCGAGAAATACTGGCATACCTTCCAGACAAGCTCACCATCCTATGTTCTTATGGCAAGCATAGATGCTGCTATTGAAGACCTGTTGGATAATGGTGATAAGCTCTGGATGGAATTCATTAATAATCGCAGTCACTTTTACTTAGAGACTAAGGATCTTAAGCATCTTCATATATTGTGTGACGAGGATATTAAGGGAAGAGATGATATAATCGCCCTTGATCCATGCAAGATAACAGTGATTACTGATGGAAGTATTGATGGAATTAGGCTTCAGAGAATGCTGCTTGATGACTATCATATACAGTTGGAACTGGCAAGTGCGGATAGAATAATAGCCATTGTTACATATGCGGACACATATGATGGCTTTGACAGATTTGCTAAGGCACTTAAAGAGATTGATGAAAGAATAGAAACAAGAGAATACAGTGATGAAGCCTTATCGACGCAGGCTTCAAGTGCGGATTATAAGAATCAGACACTGTATGCCCCATGTATACCAGCAAGGGAGTAAATAATGGGTAAGATATTCTGCCTAATGGGCAAGAGTGCCTCAGGCAAGGACACAGTATATAAACATCTTATAACGGATAACAGGGAAGGTCTTAAGAAAATAGTGCCATACACAACGCGTCCGATCAGGGAAAACGAGACGGATGGTGTACAGTATTATTTCACTGATGAAGACGGGATGAATGCGTTAATTGCCGAGGGTAAGGTAATAGAGAGCAGAGCCTATAATACGGTTCACGGTATCTGGTATTACTTCACAGTGGATGACCATCAGATAGACCTAAGAACCAATAACTATATAATAATTGGTACACCGGAAAGCTTCGGAAAGCTCTCAGAATACTTTGGAAGTGACGTGGTTGTGCCGATATATATAGAGTTAGATGATGGAGACAGACTGCAGAGGGCTCTTAACAGGGAACGCAAACAGGATGTGCCTAAATATGAAGAGATGTGCAGAAGATTCTTAGCAGATGCGAAGGATTTCGCAGAGGAGAATCTGACTGGCATAAGTAAGGATAACAGATTTGCTAATGACGATCTTGATAACTGTGTAAGCAGGATAAGAGAGTTCATAGTTAAGAATATTTAGTATTGGTTGTACAGACTTGGAAGGAGGTATAATCAGTGGATTTAAAAATTAATCAGATTATGCCATCTACTCAGGTAGAAGCACCTAAGGAGGTGCAACAGGCTGATGGAACCTTCAAGTTCGTGCTGGCAAGCCAGATTGGTGAAGAGAATCTGCAGGAGAGATTAACTTCCATGATGGAAGAGATCACAATGCAGGGTGAGAAGTTAGCCAAGCACAGAGATATTAAGGACATGCGTAAGTACAGGACCTTAATTAAGGGATTCATGAATGAGGTCATAACCCATTCACATGAGTT
Source organism: Lachnospiraceae bacterium (assembly GCA_045615825.1). Classification (GTDB taxonomy): domain Bacteria; phylum Bacillota; class Clostridia; order Lachnospirales; family Lachnospiraceae; genus Colinaster. Next base: position 3,450 of record JAZLFL010000161.1, on the reverse strand, counting down.
CTCAAGAGAGAACTTCTTAGACAGAAGAGGGCGTCACAGAGTATACGGAATAATAAGACTTGTGGATGAGACCCTGGATGAGTTAGCCCAGGAGCTGATGAAGGATGAGAAGGATAATCTTGCCATACTCGGTAAGATTGGAGAGATAAGGGGATTGTTATTAGATATTTTCACTTGACAAGGGGAGAATAAAATGGCACATTTTTCAGATATTTACGGACAGGATATGATTAAGGAGCATTTGACAAATGCCATAGAGCATAATCAGGTGTCCCATGCATATATTATTTCTGGTGAGAGATATTGTGGTAAGGAATTCATTGCCAATGTATTCGCGATGGCGCTTCAGTGCGAGGAGCCGGGTGCGGAGCCATGTAATGAATGCCATTCCTGCAGACAGGCTATCACTAAGAATCAGCCTGATATCATCTATGTTAATCATGAGAAGATTAATACCATCTCTGTTGATGATATCCGTACACAGGTAAGTGGCACTATTCAGGTTAAGCCATATGCCAGCAGGTACAAGGTATATATTATAAGTGAAGCTGAGAAGATGAATGATAATGCTCAGAACGCCCTCCTTAAGACTTTGGAGGAGCCACCGGAGTATGCAGTGCTTATTCTTCTTACAGATAATGTTAATGCGCTCCTACCAACTATTCTAAGCAGATGCGTAGTGCTCAATATGAAGCCTGTAACAGATAAGCTCGTTAAGAAGTTTTTAATGGAGCATGAGAGGATTCCGGATTACAGGGCTGAGATCTGTGCGGCATTTGCAAGAGGTAATATTGGTAAGGCTAAGATACTTGCCAGATCCGAGGAATTCGATAAGATTAAGGATGATGCAATTGCAATGCTTAAGCACATTCACGAGATGGATATAAGGGAGTTATCCCAGACCATCAAGAAGATGAATGAGTATAAGCTTGAGATTAATGATTTCCTTGATATCCTTGCGGTATGGTACAGGGATGCACTTATCTTCAAGGCAACTAATGATGCCAATAACTTAATCTTCAGGGACGAGTTCCAGAATATTAAGAGGACAGCTTCAAGAAGTACTTATGAAGAGATAGAGAATATCTTACAGGCTCTTGATACAGCTAAGAAGAGAATCTCAGCCAATGTTGAGTTCAATCTTACAATGGAGCTTCTGCTGTTAGCTATTAAGGAAAACAGCGAAAGATAATTAATTAATTTGTGGTTATAGATGGAGGTTTATAGATTATGAAAAAAGTAATAGGTGTTAGATTTAGAAGTGCGGGCAAAATTTATTTCTTTGACCCAAAGGACTATGAGGTTAAGCGTGGTGACCACGTTATCGTAGAGACAGCCAGAGGCGTTGAGTACGGTACAGTAGTAGGTGAGGCCAAGGAAGTAGAGGATGATAAGGTTATTCAGCCTCTTAAGCCAGTACTTAGAATTGCGACAGCCAAAGACGATGAGCAGGAGCTTGCCAACAAGGAGAAGGAGAAGGAAGCCTTCAAGATCTGCCTTGAGAAAATTCATGCAAGAGGACTTGAGATGAAGCTCATCGACGCAGAGTATACATTCGACAATAACAAGGTGTTATTCTATTTCACTGCAGATGGACGAATCGACTTCAGAGAGTTGGTTAAGGATCTTGCAGGCGTATTCAGAACACGAATTGAACTTCGTCAGATTGGTGTCAGAGATGAGACCAAGATCCGTGGCGGTATTGGTATATGTGGAAGACCATTATGCTGTAATACCCACTTATCAGACTTTATCCCAGTATCAATTAAGATGGCTAAGGAGCAGAATCTGTCCCTTAACCCAACTAAGATTTCCGGCGTATGTGGAAGACTTATGTGCTGCCTTAAGCATGAGGAGGACACATATGAGGAGCTTAATAAGAAGCTTCCTAATGTTGGTGACTATGTTACAACTTCTGATGGCATGAAGGGCCAGGTAGCAAGCGTTAACGTACTTCGTCAGCTTGTTAAGGTTATCGTTGAGAACGGGGATGAGAAGGAGATTCACGAGTACAAGGCAGAGGATCTCAGATTCAAGAAGAGGCACAGGAAAGAGAAGCAGCTCACTAAGGAAGAGTTAAAGGAGCTTGCTAAGCTTGAGAAGCAGGATAAGTCAGCAGGTCTTGATTAATTGTAAGAATGTCTATGTTAGAGATTAACGGAGTAACCATACAGGATAATGAGAGACTGGATGATCTTCAGTGCGACGGCTTACGATTAATCCAGGATCCGGAGCGCTTCTGCTTCGGAATGGATGCAGTGCTTCTAAGCAGCTTTGTCAGAGCGAATAAGGAAGATAACATACTGGATCTGTGTACCGGCAACGGAATCATACCAGTACTTTTATCCAGCAAAACCAGGGCGACTAACATTAATGGCATAGAGATACAGTCCGAAGCAGTCGAACTGGCTAACAGGAGCATTAAGCTTAATAACCTGTCTGACCGTGTTCATATCATAGAAGGGGATATTAAGTCAGTTGCGGATTTTTTTCCCAAGGCATCAATGCAGATAGTAACCTGCAATCCGCCATATATGATAGGTGAGCATGGACTTACCAATGAAGCGGATGCCAAGAGCATTGCAAGACACGAGATCATGTGTAATCTGGAGGATGTTATAAGCGCAGCAGCAGTGATGCTTCGTCCTGGCTGCAGCTTCTATATGGTGCACAGACCATTCAGACTGTCCGAGATTATGGTGACGCTGGCAAAGTACAAGCTTGAGCCCAAGAGGATGAGGCTTGTATATCCGTTTGTGGATAAGGAGCCGAATATGGTGCTTATTGAGGCGGTAAGGGGCGGTAAGCCAAGAATCACGGTGGAGAAGCCGCTTATTGTATATAACAGACCTGGTGAGTATACTGACGAGATATATGAAATCTACGGAATGAGTCGTTAGGAGCAGACGTGGGGAAGAGATTAGATTATCTGGACATGACCAAGGGACTGGGTATAATCCTGGTGGTCATGGGACATATTATATATACTGAGGCTCATGTTATGGTATGGATATCATCCTTCCATATGCCACTTTTCTTCGTGGTATCGGGCGTGCTTATGGCACTTAAGGATGAGGATCATAGTAATCCTGCCGAGGTAATAAGACGTAAGGCTAAGGGATTATTAATTCCGTATTTCTGGTTCTCGTTAATTGACTTTGTCCTGGATGTGGGTAATGTGGTGCTTGGTAAGATTGACCTTCATACCTTTGAGGTCAATGCCATATCGTCAGTGACACTGTATGGCAAGTCGGTATTATGGTTTTTAACAGCTCTGTTCTTCTCACAGTGCTATTTTGTACTGTTAAGAAGTAAGCTTTCCGATAAGGTGGTGCCATTTGCAGTAATTGTGATTGCGGCAGCAGGATACTTCCTTAAGACCTTCCTTGAGAATATATATGCGGCTAATATGGATAACCTGTTAATTACTTCTGTGGTTAATTTCTTCAG
>JAZLFL010000160.1:0-15540 GCA_045615825.1 Lachnospiraceae bacterium | reverse complement strand
GCATAACCGCTTGCCAGGCCCACATCACCTGCAAATAAAAGTGTTACCTGATCCGGGTACACACAGTCCTTCTCATATATCTTATTAATCCGGCAATATTCGCTATCAGCTAAAAGTGCACCGTAGCGGCTTGGGTCTGTCTCTTCTTCGTAAACAGGCTCTTCAACCTCTTCTTCAGTGGCGCGCTCTTCTGCCTTCTTCTTATTATATGCGTCGTAATCTATGGCCTGCTTGGCATACAGCCCGTCGTCTTCGTCTTCTTCGCCCTTAACAAGCTCAACTACTTTGGCAATCAGGGCAGTAGCCCTGGATGAGCCCGGTATACCCTCGTTAACTTCCTGGCGGTACTTAAGTATTGTTGCTATAAGCGCAAGAACAATAGTTCCGGTTACGAGAGTTATGGTCAGAGACTTAACAAACAGCATAATCTTTTTCTTATGCTGACGCTTCTTGGCATAGTATCTCTCACTGAATAATTCTTCATCGGTGTAATGATGAGAATTAGACGGATATTTGTTTGAATTAGAATGATGTCTGTTGTTATTTGCCATAGGATAATTATAACATATTTGACAGGGCAAGCGACAGCACAGGCAGGCACGCGCGCCCCCAAAAACAAAAAACCAGAAATCCTCATAAATGAGAATTTCTGGTTTGTATTGTTTTATTAAACCCTTGCCTGGATTAGAACTTAGCTGTAGATACCTTCACGCCAGGTCCCATTGTACATGCAAGTGTGATGCTCTTAAGGTACTGACCCTTAAGTGCTGCTGGCTTAGCCTTAACGATTGCAGCGAGAATAGCATCGAAGTTCTCCTGGAGCTGCTCCTCAGAGAATGATACCTTTCCTACTGGTACGTGGATGATGTTAGCCTTGTCAAGACGGTACTCGATCTTACCAGCCTTAATATCAGCGATAGCCTTAGTAACATCCATTGTTACTGTGCCTGCCTTTGGATTTGGCATGAGACCCTTAGGTCCTAAAACCTTACCAAGACGTCCAACAACGCCCATCATATCAGGTGTAGCAACTACTACGTCGAAGTCGAACCAACCACCCTGAATCTTAGGGATAAGGTCCTCACCACCAACGAAGTCAGCGCCTGCTGCCTGTGCCTCATCAAGCTTAGTACCCTTAGCGAATACTAATACTCTAACTGTCTTACCAGTTCCGTTTGGAAGGACAACGGCACCACGAACCTGCTGGTCTGCGTGACGTCCATCACAACCTGTACGGATATGTAACTCAACTGTCTCATCAAACTTAGCGCTTGCTGTCTTCTTAACAACGCCAATAGCCTCATTTGGCTCATACTGAATAGAGCGATCTACTAATTTAGCAACCTCGCTATACTTCTTACCATGCTTCATGTTAGCTTCCTCCTAAATTAATATTAATCCTCTACTGTAATACCCATTGATCTAGCTGTACCAGCGATCATGCTCATAGCAGCCTCAATGCTTGCAGCGTTAAGATCTGGCATCTTAAGCTCTGCGATCTCACGAATCTTATCCTTAGAGATCTTAGCAACCTTAGTCTTGTTAGGAACTCCTGAACCTGACTTAATGTTACATGCCTTCTTAAGTAATACAGCAGCTGGTGGAGTCTTAGTAACGAAGCTAAAACTTCTGTCTGCATAAACTGTGATAACAACAGGGATGATAACGTCACCCTTATCTGCTGTTACAGCGTTGAACTGCTTTGTGAATTCAACGATGTTAACACCATGCTGACCAAGAGCTGGTCCAACTGGTGGTGCAGGTGTTGCCTTGCCGGCAGGAATCTGCAACTTAATATAACCTTCTACTTTCTTTGCCATAGTTGGCTCCTCCTATAATAATATATTGTGGTCTGGGTTATAGGTGCCCTACCACTTGATCAACGGGACTATCCCATATCTCACCAATTCAATCTTAAGTGTCCTCACCCTAGGACTGTCTTAAGAGCGTGTCAAACCGACACTACATCTTACGTACTTCTTCGAATCCAATCTCAACTGGAGTCTCACGACCGAACAGTTCAACATTAATAGTAGCTGTCTGCTTACCATTATCGATTCTCTGTACCTTACCGACTGTATCCTTCCAAGCACCGGCAACAACTACAATCATGTCGCCTTCCTCGAAGTCAATTGTAACATTCTCAGTCTTAATTCCAAGTGGCTTCATCTCAGCCTCTGTAAGTGGTACTGGCTTGCTTCCTGGCCCAACGAATCCTGTTACACCACGAGTGTTTCTAACCACATACCATGTCTCGTCATTCATAACCATGTTAACAAGAACATATCCTGGGAATAACTTCTTCTGTACAGTCTTACGTGTACCGTTCTTAACCTCTACTACTTCCTGCATAGGTACGCGCACCTCAAGAATCTGCTCCTGAAGTTCACGATTAACAATAGTCTTGTCAAGATCGGCCTTAACTTTATTCTCATATCCTGAATAGGTATGAGCAACATACCATTTAGCTTCTGACATATTTAACCTCGCTTACCCTTGCCTCTGTCTCTATTACATAGATAACAGATTAACTCCATACTGTAATCCTGTATCAAGTAATGTAATAACAATACCTAATACAACCGTAATAACAATTACAGCAATTGTCTGCTTAGTGAGCTGGTCCTTGTTAGGCCATGAAATCTTATTCCACTCAGCCTTAACACCCATCCAAAAGCTTGGCTTATTTTCATTCTTACCAGAATTAGCCATTACTTTGTCTCCTTATGTAATGTGTGAGCCTTGCAGAATCTACAGTACTTCTTTGTCTCCATACGATCTGGATGAAGCTTCTTCTCCTTTGTTGTATTGTAGTTACGCTGCTTGCACTCTGTACATGCTAATGTTATCTTAGTACGCATTTTTCTACCTCCAAGCGTTTATTTACAGTAATTTATCGCATAAAAAAAAGACCTTTACGCCTCGTTAAACCAATATAGCATAGTAAATGGCCCTCCGTCAACAGATTATTTAAAAAAATGCTAAATGCCTTTCTACATATAATATATATAGAAGAAAAGCATTTAGCAATATGAATTGAACATCAATCCAGCATATGCACTTGCGACATATGGACTCGAGAAATTCTGTCCCGGATTCTTGTATTCTACAACTGTCTTGTTAATATAAGATACCGGATTAAGGGAAACCTGCCTGCTCTTACGTGCCATGGCACCTGAGAACTGCTTAAGCGATGAGACGGTTGTCTCAGCATCATCAGACAGAATCGACTTCTCCAGCTTGTCATTATCAACATCCATTGTTCCTTCAGAATTGAATGTGATACCAAGCCTCTCCATCTGCTCTCTGTATACACCAGCTATGCCTCGCATCTCTCTTACCAGGTGATTGCTTCCGGCCTGAGTCTCGGAATACCTGGCCATAGCTCTGACGAACTGGTTATATCCACCAATAAGATTGTTGATATTCTCAACCGCAGCCTCTGTATCAGGCTTGACACCGATAGTAGCTGTAATACCCTCTTCAGGACTCACTCCGTTAAGAGTAATCTCGAAGTCCTTCTCCAGGATGAATGTATTGGATGAAGCCTCTGCTTCTTCACCATTTATCGTGAATCTCGCATTACCAGCTTCTCTTACCACCTGATCTATTCCAAGATAATCAACTGAGTTATTACCAAATCCCGTTCCAGAATCAGCAATATTGAATACCTTGGTCTTCTCACCGAATCTGATACCGACCTGTTCAGACTCAATACGCAGGCTGCTGTTACCCTCGCCGTCTTCCTCAACACTGGCCTTAAGTCCAATATTGGAGTTATTGATAAGTCGACTTAACCTGCTCTGTATATCGAAGTTCGTATCATCATCACGAATAGCATACTGGAACTCGTATCCCTGGCCATTCACTGATAAGTCGAACTTATAATCCGTCGCTGCAATATCCCTGCCATTCATAGGTAAGAACTTACCCATGTTAACCTGGGACTGTGCCAGACTCTGTACCTCTATATCATAAGAAGGAATCTCTCTGTTAACATTCTCGATGCCGTCAGTATCTCCGTCTTCATAGCTCTCCGGCTCCGTACCAACGAATATGGCAGAAGCGATATTCTCATTAGTAGAGTATGCAATCTTGCCGTCAAGACTCGCACTCTCGGCATCACCCACTACCGCAGCAATAGTATTCTGCAATAAACGGGTCTCTTCCTTAATTCCAATTATGTATTCATTAGCTTCAGGGGATCTGTCTATCTTATAGAGAGGAGCGTCCTTATTGACCTTAGCCATGGAATTAGTGATACCACGAAGCTCACTCTTCTTGTGAGTATCATAACGGGTATCGCTCTTCTTGGGCGCATACGTAGTAAGATATTGATTATAGATTGAATTTAGTGCCATTGAATATGCCATATCCGTGCCCCTCCTTTCTTCCATGATAAGAGTTACTAATCCCTGTATGGGCAATCCGTAGTAGTGACTCACGTCCTTGTGAGCATAGTCCTACTTATCCATATTCATGCTAGTATTACATGTATAACGTAACACAGGGCTGACAATGCTGTCAACCCTGTAATTTTCAATTTGTAAAATTGCGTTATTTTCAACTATTCGTCAAGCACAAATGTCTCGAATACCATAACTGATCTTGGATTAATCATGATACCGCCATTGACCTCTACCTTATCCTGAACAACACTGTCCTCTCTGAAGGTATCAATCATTACATACCACTTTGCTCCCTGTGGTGGAGCTGGAAGTGTAACATACTGTGGCTCCCAGAAAGCATTGATTCCAAGATATACGAGCTCATCCGCACCGTTCTTCTTATGTCCGGCATACATGATACCTACGTAATGATGGTTACCTGAGTAGTTGGTCCAGAATGGCTGGAGTCCGTGCTGACTGATACATGGATATCCCATCGAGCATCTCTCGGTATCCACTCTGATTACCCTGTGCTGCTTACGATACCAGATCATATACTGTACGAATGTGAACAGATCGTGGTTCTTATCAAGTAAGCTCCAGTCAAGCCATGATATCTCATTATCCTGACAGTAACCGTTATTGTTACCAAACTGTGTATTACCGAACTCGTCACCCGCGAAGAACATTGGGATTCCCCTGCTTAACATCAGTGTTACGAAGGCATTACGCACAAGTCTTCTTCTAAGCCAGTTGACCTCACCGTCATCTGTCTCACCCTCAACGCCACAGTTCCAGCTGTAGTTATCATTGGCTCCGTCTGTATTATTCCAGCCATTAGCTTCATTATGCTTATAGTTATAAGAATACAGATCATGAAGAGTGAAGCCGTCATGACATGTAATGAAGTTAACGCTGGCAAGATGTCCTCTTGTCTCAGGTGAATATATATCAGGCGATCCCGAGATACGGTTGGCGGCTGCCTGCTCCATATGGTTATCACCCTTTAGGAATGATCTTACATCATCCCTGTACTTACCATTCCACTCAACCCATCTGTTCCATGATGGGAAGCTTCCTACCTGGTACATTCCGCCCGCATCCCATGCCTCAGCAATAAGCTTAACCTTACCAAGTATTGGATCGAAGGCAAGACTCTCTAAAAGTGGTGGCTGACTCATAGGAGCGCCAAGCTCATCACGACCTAAGATTGATGCAAGGTCGAATCTGAATCCGTCAATTCTGTAAGCGATTACCCAGTGGCGTAAGCAGTCGAGAATCATCTGTCGTACGATTGGGTTGTTACAGTTTAGTGTGTTACCACATCCGGAGAAGTTATAATAATGTCCGTCTGGAGTAAGCATGTAATAAATATTATTATCAATTCCCTTGAATGAGAATACCGGTCCCTGCTCGTTACCCTCAGCAGTATGATTGAATACTACATCCAGGTATACCTCAATGTTATTCTCATTAAGAACCTTAACAAGTCTCTTAAGCTCATTACCCTCTCTGTTGTACTCAGGCTTAGAACAGTAAGCTGAGTTAGGCGAGAAGTAATTAACTGTGTTATATCCCCAGTAATCAATCAGGTCCTTGCCATCATGAACTCTGTGATCATGCATCTCATCAAACTCGAAGATTGGCATAAGCTCTACAGCTGTTACACCAAGCGCCTTAAGATACGGAATCTTCTGTCTGATTGCATCAAAGGTTCCAGGGAAATCAACTCCCGAATTATCTGCCTTGGTAAAGCCTCTTACATGCATCTCATAGATGATAACATCCTCCATTGGTGTAAGTGGCTGCTTATAATTACCCCAGTCGAAGTCATCTTTAACAACTCTTGCCCTGTAGCCCGTATAATCTACTTCCTTAGCCTCCACGCCCCACTCGCGAAGACCGGCAACAGCCTTGGCGTACGGATCGAGCAGGATATTATCCTTATTGAACAGCAGTCCCTTCCTCTCATCATAAGGGCCATCCATTCTGTAGGCATATTCAAGCTCATCAATCTCAATGCCGAATACAACCATTGAATAGCAGTTACCAATCTTATAATTATCAGGGAATGGAATTACTGCGAATGGCTCAGTCTGCTTTCTTTTGAACAGAAGAAGCTCACAGTGTGTAGCCTGGTGAGAATTGATAGTGAAGTTAATACCTCCAGGTATAACTGTGGCACCATTAATCTCGTACAGACCCGGACGCACATCGTAACCTGCGATATTGTCCATCGGAACCATATTGATTGACTGCTTGCCAAATACTCTATGCTCCACTGTCTCCGTATTCTTAGACATAATTCCCATTATCTCTCCTTCTCGTTGCCAACCATCTGAAGGGCAGCTTCGATTACCTTATCCATATCATAGTATTTATACTGTCCAAGTCTTCCGCCGAAGATTACATTATCTTCCTTATCAGCCAGCGCCTGATATTCCTTAAACAGCTTATTATTCCTGTCATCATTCACAGGATAGTATGGCTCGTCACCCTTCTTATAGGTCACAGGGTACTCCTTACTAATCACTGTGTCAGCCTGCTTACCGAAGTCGAAATGCTTATGCTCGATGATTCTCGTATATGGCACCTCTCGCTCAGTGTAATTCACAACCGCATTGCCCTGGAAGTTCTCTGTTCCCTCCATTAGCTCATGTTCAAAGTGCACAGTTCGATACTCCAGTTCTCCAAGCTTATAGTCGAAGTACTCATCTATCATGCCTGTGTATAATACTCTGGCAAAAGTATCTGCCATTTCACCTTTGGCCGCATTCTCCTTAACGAAGTCCTGGTACTGGCAGTTAAGGATTACAGGAATATCACCGATTAACTTCTCAATGATTGCTGTGTAGCCACCAATCGGAATTCCCTGGTAACGGTCATTGAAGTAATTATTGTCATATGTGAAGCGAAGTGGAAGTCTCTTAATAATAAAGCTTGGAAGATCCACACAGTCTCTTCCCCACTGCTTCTCAGTGTAGCCCTTAATCAGCTTCTCATATACATCTCTTCCAACCAATGACAGTGCCTGCTCCTCCAGATTTTTAGGCTCGGTTATATTAAGGTCCGCTATCTGCGAAGCAATAATCTCCTTAGCCTCAGCCGGAGTCTTAATGCCCCAGAGCTTGGAAAAAGTATTCATATTAAATGGCAGATTATATAACTCGTCCTTATATACTGCCACTGGTGAATTAACAAAGTTATTAAACTCAGCGAACTGGTTCACATAGTCCCATGTAGCCTTATTACTTGTATGGAATATATGGGCGCCATACCAGTGCACCTGGATATCATTCATCTCCCTGGTATATACGTTACCGGCGATGTGATCCCTCTTATCTATAATAAGGCAGCTAAAACCTGCCTTAGTCATCTCATGCGCAAAGACAGCGCCGAATAGGCCGGCGCCGACTATTAAATAATCATATTTCATGATTCATCCTTCTACTTCTTGGTGTCCATGAACTGTGGAGTGATGGCATTAAGCTTGCTGTTCACTCTGTAGTAGTCCTGAGCTGCAGCTGCAACATTAAGCTTCTGTCTGCTATCCTTGTGGGCTTTAGCGAATCTCTTCTCCATTGCCTTCTTGTTGCGGGCCTCAATAGCCTCAATTGAAGCACTTTTCTCCATAACAAGAGTAATCTTCTTCTGAATATTGGCTATTGCATCCTTATGACTGTTCTTATTAGCTTCCACCTCTGACTTAATATTGTCGTACATAGCCTGGAAGCCTTCATCTATCTTAAGGATCTGCTCGATTAAATCATTCTTGGCATCCATGTTAGCATCAATATCCTCGAAAGTACCTTCGCCCTCGATCAACTTGGTCTGTTCCTTACTAAGAGTCTCAACCTGAGTAATAATATCAAGCTTCTTATCCATGCTCTCTGATAAAATCTGTAAATATCTCTCTAACATAGCTACCTCCGTTTCTTCTATATATAGTACCACATTTATAATACGTAGTATATATTTAGTGTCCTAATAAAAATAGCGGGGTGAATGTATCACCCCGCATGTCTTCCTTAAACTGCACCCTTGCTTCGGTTCTTCTTCATAACCTCAACCCAGGTGTCTCTCATTGAACGAAGATGTGTAAGCACTTCCTCAAGTATCTCCTTATCCTTATGAATGTTAGCCTCATACAGACGCTTAAGAAGATATACATATACTCTGTCAAAATCCTCAGCTACTGGATACTTGCGATCCAAAGTATTTCTGAACTCATCTATAATCTTCTGAACTCTGATAATGTTGCTATGAGCCTTCTGAATATCATTCTGCTCAATTCCGATTACCGCGATGTTACAGAACTTAATAGCTCCATCGTAAAGCATCAGTGTAAGTTCAGCTGGTGAAGCTGTAAGAATCTTGCTTGTATTGTATTGTGAGTAAGCGTTAGGTAATGCCATTTGACACCTCCGTGTGAATATTTATATTAGCGGAATTACTTACCGCCAAACAGTCCGGCGATTGAGTTCTGTGCTCCCTGCATCTCTGCCATCGCCTTCTCCATTCTGGTGAACTTCTTATAATAGAAGTCTTCCCACTTGTTAACCTGCTCCTCAGCTGAAGCGATCTTAGTCTTGTAATCGTTATACTGAGTTGTTAACTGCTTATCGTTATATACAGTAAATGCTGAGCTGTAATCAGATCTAGCCATAAGGCCGTCCAGCTTCTCATATAAAGCCTTAGAAAGTCCTGAGAAGAACTTAGCTACTGTATCAGGGTCTGCTGCAATTGCTGCCTTAAGCTTATCAGCATTAGTACCACTTACTGAATCATCAGAATCGCCATCGATGTGGTAAGCATTCTTCTCATTATCTGCTGATGAGAAGTAACCTGCTGTGTTGATACCGAAATCACTTAAGTACATCTTCTTACCATTAACTTCAATTCCCTGAAGCATGATGGACTTCATAGCACTTGATACTGTGTTAAGTGTAGAGTCGCCACGAAGAAGAGCACTCTTAATCTTGTCTTCCCACTCCTTAACTTCGTCCTCACTCATTGCTTCCTTCTCGTCATCAGAAAGCATGTTGTACTTCTTAGCTGAAGGAGCATTGAAGAGCTTGTCCATCTCATTAATAAGAGAGTTATATTCCTTAATGGTATTCTTAACCATGTCGTAAATACCATCTGTATCTGCCTGAGTAGTAAGAGTAATCTTCTCACTTGTCATGTTATTAACAGTAATTGTAAGACCGTTAATATCAAATGTGTTCTTGTTAGATGTGAACTCAGCTCCGTTAAGTATAATCTTTGCATCAGATGCTTCAAGCTTAGTGCCGGCTGTAGTTCTAACTGGTGTAGTAACTTCCTCGCCATTAATTGTCTCTTTCTTATCCTCAGTCTTGGCTAATCCAAGCTTAGATAATACATTGAAAGTATTATCATCAGTTAAATCATAACCAAAGTCACCAGCCTTGCCCATATTATTAGAGCTGATGAAGAACATCTTATTCTTATCATCGAAGTTAGCTGTAACACCCTGCTTGCTAAGTGCGCTTGCGAACTGGCTAACTGTCATATCTTCTGTGATATCAATAGTCTTAGTCTCGCCACCAACTGTAAGTTTGAACTCAGCGACCTGCTTGCCATCCTTCTCTGTCCATGTAAGACCACCTTCGCCAAGGAGATCCTTAATATTTGTAGAACCTGTTACATCTCCAGTAATCTTATCACCTGTATGGTAGCCTGACCTAGCCATACTCTTAACTTCAAGTTCCTGCACACAGTTAGGAGCCTTAGCGCCTGTAACTACAGATACTGCAGAACTGCTGGCCTTAGTTGTCTTCTTAATGTAGTCTGACTGAAGTCTTGTATTACTAAGTGTCTTACTATAGAATCCATAGATCTTAGAGTTAAGGCTCTTCCATGCATCCTGCGTCCAGCCTAACTTCTTCTGATCCTTTTCTAATTTTGTCTTTTTAGCTGATTTAGCTTTTACTAATTCAGTTACGATAGCATCTGTATCGAGTCCTGAATTCATTCCCGATAATCTAATTGGCATTCGTTTTTCCCTCCTGACATCCTTGTCTGAAAAATCCTGTTAATTGTTACTATGATGAGCATCCTTGCTCAGAAGTTTCAAACATTAGTCTGAATCTTATCTCTTCTCGTCCACGAGAAGACCTGCCATCTCCCATACTCTTGAAATCATATCAAGTGTCTTCTCTGGTGGAAGTTCCTTGATTGTCTCATGAGTCTTCTTATCAACAATCTTGATTGTTACACGATTAGTACCTTCATGTATTCCATATACTGCTGAAGTATTAGTCATGTTCTTGTTGATGTTCTCAACAGCCTTCTTAAGTGCCTCCTGATCAGGCTCTCTCTGGCTGTCATCCTGTCTGTTGTCAGCACTACCCTCTGATGCCTTAGCTACTGCTAAAGTGCTTTCATCAATCATTGGTGTTGCTGCGCTCTCTGTCATAACATCCATGTTCTTTGAGCTACTGGTCTCTACAGGCTGGATCTTAACTGTTGACTGTACCTGCATTGCTGTCATTGTTCCAACTGGTTCAATTGCCATAATGATTCACCTCCATGTAATCATTTTAAAAATAACACTCCCGACCTTTCACTCGTATGCATGAGAAATCCGCGGCGATTCTCATAAATACGAATTAAGGTTAGCAGGCAAAATATAGTCCTGCTAACCTTTATATCGGTATTTATTCACGATAAATTAACACTTTGTGTTAAAAAATCACAAGAAATTTTGTAAGAGTCCTCTTACTTCCTGAAGAGGTCTGCTAAAGCAATAAGGTTATCAGAACTCATTGCCTCTTCGTTCTCCTTCTGAATCTGTAAGTATACTTCCTTACGATAGATAGGAACTTCCTTAGGTGCTGTAATACCAAGCTTAACCTGGTCACCCTTTATCTCAAGTATTGTAACCTCGATATTATTATTGATTACGAGGGCTTCATTCTTCTTACGTGATAATGCTAACATTCTTAGTCCTCCTTCTTAATAATATCATAAATAGGGAATCTAACTGGATACTTATCTGTATCTACGATAAGCTGGATAGCCTTACGCTCATCTGCATTAATAACAAATGGAGCCTGAAGGTTAATGCTCATCTTAGTAACATCCTTAGGAACTGTAAGTGTAACAAGTACAAGTACAGAATCAGGATTAAGGCTTCCAATAGGCTTAAGTAATTCATCTTCTACTACTGGATTGTAGTCTGGATATACTGCGAGTGGATCCATAACTGGCATAGCGAAGTTAGGCTCCTGCATAGACTGCATCCATCTGATAGGTGTCTCGCCATCCTTCTCTGCATCATGAATAAGTGCAAAGTCTGTAAGATCAGGGAAACCTACGATACCACCCTGGAAATGAATGATCTTAGATTCCTCAATATCAATTTCACCGAAAACTCTTGTTGTAATCTTCATTAATTAACCTCCTGTATACATTAATGATTTAGAGATAGTTCATAAGTGATGTCTGAAGTATCTTACTTGTACTCATCAGTGCTGCCTGATAAGTAAGCTCTGCACTGCTTAACTGAATCGCAATCTCAGTAAGATCTACATTCTCATTCTCAGACTCAAGTGTCTCGAAATTAGTCTTCTGACTCATAAGTCTGTTATTAATAAGCTCAAGCTTCTTCTGTCTTGTACCACATGCTGTTGTTGCTTCATTCGCCTTATTAAGGTGATTCTGCATGTTGGTAATGTTCTTCTCGAAGAGCTTCTGATTCTTCTCCTTCAAATATGTTAATGCCTTATTAGCTGAATCAATCTCCTTGGTAAGAGCTTCATAATTCGCATCGTAGTCGGCATCGCCTTCCTTAAGCTTGCTTCTGATGTCTGTAAGTCTGGCAATAGTCTCATCCATCTCCTTAAGCTCTGTAAGGGATGCAATAAGGTCATCAACATCACGTCCAATCGCATGAGAGAATACTTCATCTGCTGTTGTATTAACTCTGATTGACTGGCTTATACCTACATCATACTCTATTGACTGCTTTTCGACTATACCCTTTAAGTAATCCTGGTTATATTTTATAGCATCAGCACCACTCTTATCAGTACATGCGAAGTAATGTTCTGGCTTAAGATCGCCCTTCTTCCATACTGACTTCTCATAAGTAATCTGAATCTGTGACTCATCAATAGTAGGAGATGTTATATCATCCTTAAGCTTCATCATATCCTGGAATGCTCCATCACTTATTAAGAGCTCACCAGTCTCAGGAATAAATATAGCCTTTTTAGCATCCGGATCAGCATTGATAGTAGCCATCTGCTCATAAGGTGATGGGGAATAATTCTTACTAACAACCGTAATATCATCCGAAGGAATTAAATCCTTTGTATTAGGCAGATTAGCTTTATCATATATCTTGATTGAAGGTTTGACACCTGCATCAGCATTCTCATACGAAAGTCTGATTCTGTGAATATTAGACTCTGTTACAGCCTGCTCCTCAATAACGGACGTCTTATAATTACCTTCATTCAGTGAATTAAGAGCACCTGTCTTAACATATGTCACAGTATCTATAGCATCATTATTAACCTGCTCTGTAATAGAGTAATTCCTGGTCTCAGCCTCTGTGAACATAAGAGTTGACTCTGTACGGTAGCCTGTGAATACACTTCTTCCGGCATAATCAGCATTACCTGTTGCATATACCTCATCCCTTAAGGCTGAGAGTGCGTCGAGTATTGTCTGACGGTCAGTTGAAGTCAGTTTTTCCGAAGCTCCCTTAGTACACTGCTCGATCATGTCTGTGATAACAGTTGATACTGTCTTAAGAGCTGACTCTGTAACATCCATCCAGCTCTCTGCATCAGGTACGTTCTTGGAATAGTACTGTGTAACCTGACTAACATTAGTACGAAGTCTGAGGGCACGAATAGCTACAACAGGATCATCTGATGGACGTACAATCTTCTTCTCTGTTGCCATCTGATTATTCAGCTTGTCCTGATATGTCTTGTTAACATTGATATTGTTAACTGTATTATTCTGGATGATCTTGTTAGTTACTCTCATAAATGTCCTCCTAGGAGCGTCCGTGCTCTAGTTATACTCCTGTCTGAAGAATTAATCTGTCATACACTTCTGTAAGTGTCTGAATCATCTTGGATGCTAATGTGTATGCGTTCTGGTACTTAAGCAGGTTGACTGCTTCGTCGTCGTTATCAACACCTGAGATACCGATTCTCTGGTTGTCGATGGACTTACCGATGTTGCTGTAGTTCTGGTAGAATGTGCTGGCATTCTTGGCATTAAGCGCTACATCGGATAATACACATGTAAGGAATTCCTGGGTTGCTGCGCCTCTGTAGCTTGCAACGTCCTTATTTCTTACCATGTCATCAAGTCTTGCGATGATATCATATGCATCTGCACCGGCTGCCTGATCACCCTTGGTTGCAAGGAGTGTTGCGTCGTTGCTAAGAGCTGTTAATATGTTGAAGTTCTTAGCTGTCAGCCAGTAATAGTTATCTGAATTAAATGGATCAAGTGACTCTGATATTCTCTTGCCATCTGCATCCTTCTGATTATACTTGTCCTTGAACTCGTACTGCTTCCTGTCTGTTGCCATATCACCTGTAAAGAGGATTGTTCCGCCCCTACCGTCCGATGTATAGCCTTCAAGAAGAATGCTGTTGAATGCGTTGGCGAATATTCGACACCACTCATTCAGCTGCTGCTGGTAATATGGAATACCCTGATAATTAATAGAGTAACCTACCTCAGCTTCCTTACCTACGAAGCTTGCAGGAACAGCGAATCCTGACTTAGTCTCATCGATAGCAAATGTATAAGTACATGTACCATCGGCGTTATATTCATATGTCCATGAATCGTAGAAATACTCTCTGTTACCAAGAGTAATAATTCCGCCCGAATCAGATAATGTACACTTATCAAGGTCTTTCAGGAACTCGTCATCTACAGTCACCGAAATGTTCCTGATGGTATTTCCTGCTGAATCAGTAGTTGTAGCACTGTCAACAGCTGATACCTTACCCTGGAAGTTCTCTGCGTTGTTACCATCACGCATCTGGATAAGTCCTTCAAGCTCTCCGCCAAGACTTGCATTGTAGAGATTGAACTCATCACCTGTAGTACCTGTATTACGATCAGTTACCCAGAATACATCATATAAACCGTCTATATCTGACTGATTAATCTTCTCTTCTGAAGTTCTTGCCTGACACTGAAGTGTTCTGTATTCATTAGTATCAACCAAAATCTGTCCACCAGCGATCTTAACGATATACATATGAGCACCTGTCTCACGTGAAGGATCGTTAGCATCAACTACTGGATACTCCTTAGCTTCAACACTCACAATTGCCGAAAGCTGATCAACTAAGAGTGTTCTCTTATCTCTAAGCTCGTTACCAGAACCACCTGATAACTCGATTACGTTAAGCTGCTTATTAATAGTAGCAATCTCACTTGCAAGTGAGTTGATCTCATCAACCTTAAGCTTGATCTCTGAGTTAACATCCTTCTGAACCTGCTCCATGCTGCTTGCCATAGAGTTGAAGTACTCACAGATGTTACCAGCAAATCCTATAAACTGTGACTTGGTAGATACATTGGAAGGATTCTTCTGAACCTCTGCCATTGCATTCATCATCTTGTTGAATACAGTTGTGAAGCCTTCGATTGTAGAATCATCCTTGAAGTAATCCTCAATCTGCTTCATATAGTAATTCTTCATGTTGTACTGACCAGCCTTGGTATTATTAGCCCAGAACTTGCTGTCATAGAAATCATCATGAATTCTCTCAATTGCTAATGTATCAACACCGGCGCCAACACATCCGTATGTTGTCCATACTCTTAAGGATTCTGCTGCTCCTGAAGATACCTGCTGACGGCTGTATCCTTCAGTCTCTGCATTAGCGATGTTGTTAGCTGTTGTGTTAAGGCCTGCATTGGAGTTAAGCAAGCCAGTATATGCAATATTTAAACCAAAAAATTGTGAAGGCATTGCCTCTCCTTTCTCTTATCAAGAACCTAATGTATTAATAATGTGTTCTAACATCTCATCAACTACGTTGATATATCTTGAGGATGCATTGTAGGCGTTCTGGAACTTAACCATGAATGTAAGCTCTTCATCCTGCGATACACCGATTATCTCTTCTCTTGCGTTGTA
>JAZLFL010000159.1:0-5491 GCA_045615825.1 Lachnospiraceae bacterium | reverse complement strand
GCAATATATCCGCCTATTGGAGCAAGTCCGCCACCAGGATTCTTAATTAGTGAACCAACTACCATATCGGCTCCAACATCTGATGGTTCTATCCTCTCAACGAATTCTCCATAGCAGTTATCAACCATACAGATTATATCAGGCTTAATATTCTTAATGAAGGCTATAAGCTTACCAATTCTTTCAACAGATAAGGTCTTTCTTGGCTGATAGCCTTTTGATCTCTGAATTGTTACAAGCTTTGTCTTATCATTAATAGCTTTCTTAATTCCGTCATAATCAAATTCACCATCTTCTAACAGATCAACCTGTGAATAAGTGATTCCGTATTCAGCAAGACTTCCCTTACTCTCCCTGATTCCTATAACCTCTTCAAGAGTATCATAGGGCTTACCGACCGGAGATAATAACTCATCGCCTGGTCTTAGATTACTCATTAGAGCAAGTGCAAGTGCATGTGTTCCACATGTAATCTGTGGTCTTACTAATGCCGCTTCTGTATGAAAGATATTGGAATATACCTCCTCTAAAGTATCTCTTCCTATATCATTATATCCATAACCTGTAGTGCCAAGGAGACATGCTTCAGATACCCTTGCATCCTGCATGGCCTTGAGTACTTTGAGCTGATTATATTCAGCTGTAGCATCAATCTCGTCAAATCTGTCACGTAATGATTTAATAATCTCTTCTCCAAGATTATATACGTCACTTTCAATTCCTAATTCTTCGAATATTCCCATAATTTACCTGTCTTTAATATGTATTTTAGTATTTCATCGTCAGACTCATAATCCTGTCTGTTAATGAATATGACATCACGCTCACGTCTTAACCATGTAAGCTGTCTCTTGGCATAATGTCTGCTGTTTTGCTTAATTAGTAAGATAGCTTCTTCTAAGGATAATTCTTCCTTAAGATATTCGCATATCTCTTTATATCCAATGGAGCTCATTGAATTAAGTTCACTGCCATATCCGGCTTCTATTAACGACTTAACCTCATCAACAAGTCCATCCTTAATCATCTTATCTACTCTTCTGTTAATTCTGTCATAGAGCAGTTCTCGGTCATCAATAAGACCGAAATAACTGAAATCAAACTTGGAGGTTTTATTAGCCTGCTCAGCATTGTATTCAGAGAATTTACGTCCTGTATTATTAATATATTCAAGTGCTCTGGCTACTCTTTTGACATTGTTGTAATGAGTGTTATTAGCATATTCAGGATCAGCTTCGTTTAATCTGTTCCATAAAGCTATGGCATCCTCAGTTGTAACAACACCGTTAATTAATTCTTCCCTGTATGAATGGTCTTCAGTATTCTCTTCAGTGAAATCTATATCATACAAAAGTGCCTGAATGTAAAAGGCGGTACCACCTGCAATAATTGGTATATGACCATTAGCATATATCTTATCAATTGCCTCTAAAGCTAACTTCTGAAACAGATGAACACCATACTCCTCATCCGGATTAAGGATATCGATAAGGTAATGTGGGACACCATCCATCTCTGCCTTCGTTACCTTGGCAGAACCAATATCCAGTCCTCTGTATACCTGAACAGAATCCGCACTAATTATCTCGCCGTTAATTAATTTGGCTAACTTAACAGACAGATCAGTCTTACCAACACCCGTTGGGCCGCATATTAATATAAGTGGTCTATAATCAACACCAGGTATCATTAATTAACAACACGCTTGAAGCGCTTCTCCATCTCATATTTACTCATTGTGAAGATTGTTGGTCTTCCGTGTGGACAGTTATAAGGATTATCAAGCTGCATAAGCTCTTCTAATAATGCCCATACCTCTTCGGTAGTCATTGTATTATTACCTTTAACAGCAGCCTTACATGCCATAGAAGCAATCTTCTCATCAATCACCTCAGGAACACCTCTTACATGTCCTGATACTAACTCATCCAAAATCTCTAAGAATAATGCTTTAGGATCCTTATCATATAGATCCATTGGGATAGAACGAATATTAATATCCATTCCACCGAATTCCTCGATCTCGAATCCAATACTTGTGAAATGCTCTTTATATTCCAGATATACTGAGAGCTCCGAAGGTGAAAGGGATATAACAATCGGTGGAGTAAGCATCTGACTTACAACCTGCTTATCCTTCAGCTTACTTATAAAAGCCTCATACTTAACCTTCTCATGTGCAGCATGCTGATCCATTATAAGAAGCTTATCCTTATATTCAATCATCCAGTATGTATCGAATACCTGACCAATAATTCTGTAATCAGCCATGGCATCCTTTGTTAACATCTTATCCTCAAACAGATTCATCTGAATTGCAGTATCAACTACAATTGCCTCACTTGCCTTGATAATATTCTTCTCAGGACGAAGCTCTACATCCATGGCTGGACGAAGTGTTGGAGGTACCAGCTCAGCCCTAATCATATTAGGGACTACTACAGGTGTTTCAACAGGCATATTAACCTGCAAAACCTTCTCATTATCAATACGTTTAGTCTCGAATGGTTCCGGCGCTTCTGTAATCTTAGTCTCTTCTTCTTTTTCATTAACAAGAACAGACTCCGGAATCATCTCCCTGACCTTAAGAGTGCTGTTAATAGCACTGCTTATTATATCTGAGACAAGTTCAGGATTACTGAATCGCACATCCATCTTGGTAGGATGAACATTAACATCAACCACGGTAGGATCAATATTAATATTGATAATGAAGAATGGGAATTTATGCTGCATCAGATACTGCTTATAGCCATCTTCAACTGCATTAGAGATTACTTTACTCTTCACATATCTTCCATTAATGAAGTAATTCTCATAGTTCCTTGTACTTCTGTTAAGAACAGGCTTTCCTAAAAAACCTGTGATACTAAGTTCCTTACCCTCGTAGTTGATTGGAATAACTTCACTGGCTATATCCTTACCAAATATCCTGTATATTAATTCCTTAAGCTCTCCATTACCCGAAGTATGGAACTTAACCTGTCCACCGGAAATGAACTTAACAGAGATATCCGGTCTTGACATGGCAAGATGTTCACATACCTCTGCAACATAACCACCTTCTGTTATTGCTGACTTTAAGAACTTACGACGAACCGGTGTATTAAAGAATATATTACGCACGATTATAGTTGTTCCACCTGGTACACCAATATCTGTGAATTCAACTTCCTTAGCACCTTCAATAACATACTTCGAACCAATAATATTATCCTTCGACTTAGTCATCAGCTCGACCTGCGCAATAGCTGCAATTGAACTTAAAGCCTCTCCTCTGAAGCCTAAGCTGCTTACAGTATCAAGATCAGATACATCTGTTATCTTGCTTGTAGCATGTCTTATAAATGCAGTAGGAATATCCTCCTTCAGAATGCCCGAACCATTGTCAGTTACTCTGATGAAAGACAGCCCGCCTTCCTTAATCTCAACTGTTACGGCAGTAGCACCTGAATCTATTGAATTTTCAATTAACTCCTTAACGATACTGGCAGGTCTCTCAATAACCTCACCAGCTGCAATCTTATCAATTGTCTCTTCGCTAAGTAACTGAATTCTATTCATTACATTTACCTTTGAATATTACAAATTACCATTCCAACGATTGTTAAGTGAGCTCTGCAGCTTGTACAGAGTATTAAGGGCATCAAGCGGTGTCATATTACCAATATCAAGGTCCTTAAGCTCCTTAATAACATCTTCATCCGTATTAGTATCAAAGAGTGACATCTGCTGAAGATCAACCTGGTCATAATGAGGAATCTTCCTGCCACTGTCTGTACTGCCTCCAATCGCAATGGACTGAACCTTCTGAGTAATATCATTATCAACAAGCTGTCCAACAATCTCCTTGGCGCGTCCAATAACAATATCAGGGACGCCAGCAAGCTTGGCTACCTGAATACCATAACTCTTATCAGCGCCACCCTTAACGATGCGTCTTAAGAATACGATATCATCACCATTCTCCTTGACGGCAATGCAGTAATTATTAACATTATTCATTTTGCCCTCTAGCTCAGTTAATTCATGATAATGAGTGGCGAATAATGTCTTAGCACCAAGTACCTTCGTATTAGCTATATGCTCTATAACAGCCCAGGCAATGCTTAATCCGTCGAATGTTGAAGTACCACGTCCTATCTCATCTAATATAATAAGACTCTTATCTGTGGCATTTCTTAAGATATTGGCAACCTCGTTCATCTCAACCATGAAGGTTGACTGTCCACTTGCCAGATCATCTGAAGCACCTACTCTGGTAAAAATGCGGTCGACTAAGCCTATGTTAGCTTTAGTTGCTGGAACAAATGAGCCAATCTGTGCCATTAAAGTAATTAATGCAACCTGTCTCATATATGTTGATTTACCAGCCATATTAGGACCAGTGATTACTGCTATAAGATTCTTACCATTATCCAGATGTGTATCATTGGAGATGAACATATCGTTATCAATCATCTTCTCAACAACTGGATGACGGCCTTCCTTAATATCAATTACACCCTTCTCATTGATTGAAGGACGAACGAAACGGTTTTGCTCGGCAACAAGTGCGAGCGATGTGAATACATCAAGAGCAGCTATAGCCTTGGCTGTTCTCTGTATTATCTCAATTCGGTCATTAATATATGCTCTGAGCTCACAGAATATGTCATATTCAAGTGTTACAAGCTTATCCTCGGCATTAAGGATTGTATCCTCTAATTCCTTAAGTCTGGCATTAGTGAATCTCTCTGCATTAGTAAGTGTCTGCTTACGTATATAATCCTCTGGAGCCTTATCCTTATTGGAATTAGATATCTCGATATAATAACCGAATACCTTATTATACTTAACATGAAGTGTCTTAATTCCGAGACGCTCCTGCTCCTCACTTTCAAACGAAGCAAGCCACTGCTTACCATTAGTCTTGGCCTGACGAAGAGAATCAACATCTTCGTTATATCCAGCCTTGATAATGCCACCTTCTCTTACTGATATTGGTGGTTCTTCAGTAATGGCATCGTCAATCATTGTATATATATCTTCGAGCGAATCGATATCTTCGCTAATTCCCTTAAGTAAAGTACTGTCAAGCTCTCCTGTAATAAGCTTAATGGCTGGAAGCATGGATAAAGAGCTTTTCAAAGCCAACATATCTCTTGGATTAACTGTGCCAAAGCTTATCTTACCTGTAAGTCTCTCAAGGTCATATACAGTATTGAGATATTCTCTTAATTCATCTCTCTCAATAGGATTCTTAACAAGTACTGCGACGGCATCAAGTCTGTCTTCGATCTTTTCCCTGTTGATTAATGGCTGTCTTATATAGCTTGTAAGTGTTCTGCTACCCATTGCAGTCTTACATTTATCAAGTACCCATAATAAAGATCCGCGCTTCTGCTTCTCACGTAAGGTCTCAGTAAGCTCCAGGTTACGTCTTGTTGAGCTGTCAAGAAGCATAAATGTATTGGCAATATATGGATACAGATGAGTAATATGGCCAAGA
>JAZLFL010000158.1:0-4085 GCA_045615825.1 Lachnospiraceae bacterium | reverse complement strand
AATCTATATACGTGCGGTGAGAACTTCCATCTCGCCTTCAAGTTTTACACTGCTTGAGCGCTTTGGAATGAAGATACAGTCGCCTGCAGTGATGTCCATCTTCTCTCTGTCAGCGATTATGCTTCCGCCACCCTTTAATACTACCAGCGAATAGAAGGATTCCTCGTTAGTATTAATAGTCTTGGACTTTACACACTTAATTGTCTTAACATCGAAGTACTTACACTTCGCATTGCCCTTATATTCCTTAAGGTCAATTACGTCAAGAGCCTTATCAATATCAAGTCTTCGTTTGTTACCGTATTTATCCACACGGTCATAGTCATATAATCGATAGGTCGAGTTAGAGTTCTGCTGAACTTCACAGATTAATACCCCAGCTCCAATTGCATGTACAGTACCTGCTGGAATATAGTAATCCTCTCCGGCATGTACGCTGACTTTGTTAAGAAGATCAAGAACAGTTCCGTCATTAAGACTTTCCATGAATTCTTCCTTACTAACCGTCTTCTTGAAGCCCACATAGATACATGCGTCCTGCTTGGCATCTATGATATGCCACAGCTCACTCTTACCATATTCATTCTCATGCTCAAGTGCATAATCATCACCTGGATGAACCTGAACTGAGAGATCCTTAGATGCATCAATAAGCTTGATCATCAGTGGGAATGCTCTGTCAGCCTGATACTTCCAGCCAAGATTGTCGGCGCCAATTTTCACAAGATATTCACCGAATGTAAGGCCTCTGTGACGACCTGATGCTACGACACTCTGTCCATCTGGATGTGCCGAGAGTTCCCAGCTCTCTGCAATGCAGTCATAATCACATTTCTTGCCATATATATCAATCAGTCTTCTTCCGCCCCACAGGTAATCCTTATAGGCCGGCGAAAGCTTAATGAATGGCTCAATATCGTATCCCAGCTCCGCCTCTGAAGGTGCATTAGATGCTACAGAGACAAAGTCCTCAGAATTAATATTCATACCTGAACCAGTCTCAATGAAAACAAGATTGCACTCACTTATACATGATATCTGATGTACCACGCCTATTGGCACGAACACATTATCACCAGGATTAAGAGTCTTCTCAACATCTCCAACCTTAGCAACTGCGCTACCCTGTACTATAACCCAGCTCTCGTTACGCTCATTATGGCTGTGGGCTGTAATGGTACGACCAGGAAATACTGTAATCTTCCTTACCTGATAGCCTTCGGATGGGCTCTCATCTATAATTCTGGATTCACCCCATACTCTGTAGAAGAGTCTGCTTCTGTCGAAATATCCCCACATGCTCTGTGAATCATGGATTATCTCCTTTAGATCATTGGACTGTCCCTTCTTACCAATGTAGACAGCATCCTCTGTATTAACCACCATGATATCTTCAAGATGATTAACTAATACAAGCTTATTATTGCAACGGTTAATAACCGTAGTATTCTCACATTTATTGGAGATGAGCTGTTCTTCCCCCTCCATCTCGAAATGCACATCTGTAAGATCATCCAGTGATCCAACATCTCTCCAGCCAAACACACTTGCGATCATTGTTCCAAGCTTAGTTGACTCGAATATACTCTTCTCAATTGACTGCGAAGGAATTCCCTGTAAAGTACTCTCAGCATAGAAAGTATTATTACCTCTAACCTCCTTCATGTAATATGCAGAATTACATGTACTGTATACGTAAGGTGACAAAGTCTTAAGCTCATTTAAGAACTCTCCAACTCTGAACATGAACATTCCACTGTTTATATAATAATTACCTGATTTTTGATAATTTAAAGCTGTATCTGCGTCAGGCTTATCTGTGAACTCAACAATCTTACCATTCTCTGGTCTTATATAACCAAACCTTGTATCAGGTCTTGTTATCTCCATACCAAAGGTTACAAGATTACCATTTTTACATAATTCTCTTGCCTTAAGAATGTCATCCTTATAGCTCTCACCAGATATTAAATGATCTGAAGATACTACAAACAGAATCTCTGCCGAAGCAAGTGATAATGCTGATAATACAATAGGTGCTGTAGTATTACGGCCCTGGCCCTCATATATACATCTGTATGTCAGACCCTCAAAAGCCTTCATCTGATTCTCAATAATGGACTGATAATCGATACTGACAGCAATAATGAACTCATCACAAAAAGCCATATTCCTGGCAACTGTCTCCTGGAATATGGAATGTTTATTTCTAATCTGTATAAATTGTTTAGGATAATTCTTACGCGACAATGGCCACATTCTGTCTCCGCGGCCACCTGCAAGAATAAGACATTTCATAGAGATTATTTCCTCTTAAAAGAAATCGCGAGCCTTAAATGGCTCGCGATATAATATTATTCCCTGCTACTTGCTATTGTCTGATATACTTCGATACGCTTCTGTTCCATATCTGGCATACCGATGAAAATAGCACCATACTCAAATGAGGCTTCCTTCTTCTCAATACGAACTATTTCCATAAAGCAGTGTAATACTTCCTTAGTCCAAATAGTAAGATAACCTTCATATACAGCGCCAATCTCTAACTTCTCTGTACATGCAAATCCAACACCATTCTTGGATACATCTGTAATCTCGATAGCAACCTCTGAAACATCAGATGCTGTACCACCTAACTTCTTAATGATAAGTCTGGACTCAAGTTCCGTTCTCTCTGCTCTTCTCTTCTCGTACATAATTAAACCCCTATAATTTGTAGAACAATGGTTAATATTTATTATAAACTAGCTAATTTCTTTTGTCATCACTTAATGAACATCGCATCACCGAAGCTGAAGAACCTGTATCTCTCCTTAATAGCTTCTTCATAAGCAGTCAACACTTTATCCTTACCAGCTAAAGCTGATACAAGCATAACAAGTGTTGATTCTGGTAAATGGAAATTAGTAATAAGTGCATCAAGCACCTTGAACTTGTAACCCGGATATATGAATATCTCAGTGTTACCCTCTGTAGCCTCTAAATGACCATTAGCATCTGCAGCGCTTTCAACAGTTCTGCAGCTTGTAGTTCCTACACAGATTACCCTGCCACCAGCTGCCTTAGTCTCATTAATAGTCCTGGCAGCTTCCTCGGAGACCATATAGAACTCCGAATGCATATGATGCTCTAACACATCATCAACCTTAACAGGCCTGAAAGTCCCAAGACCAACATGAAGTGTTACATATGCAATCCTAACACCTTTACTCTCTAGCTCCTTTATAAGCTCATTAGTAAAGTGCAGACCTGCAGTTGGTGCTGCAGCACTTCCATCGTACTTGGCATATACCGTCTGGTATCTGTCTCTGTCCTGAAGCTTATGAGTAATATATGGAGGAAGAGGCATCTCACCAAGCTTATCAAGTATCTCTTCGAATATTCCATCGAATTCGAACTTAACAAGTCTGTTGCCTTCTTCTAACACCTCTAGTATCTCAGCCTTAAGCAGACCATCACCAAATGATACTCTTGCTCCCGGCCTTAACTTCTTACCAGGTCTTACAAGTGTCTCCCAGGTATCCTCGCTTATTCTCTTTAATAAAAATATCTCTACATTTGCCCCGGTATCTTCCTTAACGCCAAGTAATCTGGCAGGAATAACCTTGGTATTATTAAGTACAAGGCAGTCTCCAGGATTAATGTAATCAATTATATCCTTAAAAATTTGATGCTCTATGTTCCCTGAATTACGGTCAAGAACAAGTAGTCTTGATGAGCTTCTGTCAGC
The DNA here is from genome assembly GCA_045615825.1 of Lachnospiraceae bacterium. Lineage (GTDB taxonomy): Bacteria > Bacillota > Clostridia > Lachnospirales > Lachnospiraceae > Colinaster. The sequence goes on along the minus strand of JAZLFL010000158.1, from coordinate 355 downwards.
AAGTGGATCCTGAGCTATCAGTTCCTCTGGCAAATCAAAATAAAAATCAGAAGTCTTCATCCTTAGCATCCAATCTTAGTAACAAATGACTTATATCCGGCATATGCCTCATACAAATCAGCCTTACTAATTGCCTCCCATGGTGCATGCATATTAAGAACTGCAACACCGGCATCAATAACATTCATACCATATAAAGCAAGAATATAAGCAATAGTTCCGCCACCACCTACATCTACCTTACCAAGTTCAGCTGTCTGGTATACCACCTTATCCTCATCAAGGATCTTCCTAATCTGTGCAATATACTCTGCATTGGCATCATTAGAACCTGATTTACCACGAGCTCCTGTGA
>JAZLFL010000157.1:0-11402 GCA_045615825.1 Lachnospiraceae bacterium | reverse complement strand
TTTAATTTCTTCTTCATCTGTAACCTGGGCAATAAGACCTCTGGCTACAAGTTCTTCATAAATTCCCATAATTTCCTCTCTTTTGCCTCAAAAGGCACTTCTTCATACGTTCAATAATTCTACCTATATTAGTTCTTCTTGTCAATTGAAGTACTGCCCGTATACTTACGACCAGCCTCCATATCGGCATGAATTGTCTTACTTAATTCATCAATGGAATCAAACTTCTTCTCCGGTCTTCTGAATTCCAGAAGGTCAACCTCTACCTCCCTGTCATACAGATCCCCCTCGAAGTCAAATATATAGGTCTCTACATTAACATTGCCCTTATCATTGACTGTAGGCTTGCATCCTATATTGGTTATCCCTTTGAAGCTTACCCCATCAATCACAATGGCTGAGTAATATACGCCGAACTTAATTCCATCGATTTTTTCCCTGGGTACTATATTGGCTGTTGGCACATTGATACTACTGCCAATCTTAGTTCCATGCTCAACCATACCAGTAAGTACTATTGGAAAAGTGATGCTACTTACCATCTTAAGCCCTTCCTGTCATAAAGTTTCGTAATGGTTATCTGCCCGTCATAAGGATTGTCATGGCATCATTGAGTCCCTTAACTGTCAGCTTGAACATAGGGAATATCTCCTTAATAGCTGTCTCAGCCTCACGCCATGGTGCATTGCCCGGAGCCATCTTAGGATTCATCCATACAATCTTCTTATAATGACGCTTCATAAGCAGCAGCCAGTCCCATCCTGATAATCCGCCATTAGGGCCACGATAATTTCCACTATCGGAATACAGCTCCTCTGGAGCCATAGCTGCGTCACCTACGATGATTACCTTGTAATCACTGTCAAGGTTACGGAACATCCACTCAGTATCAATCCAGTCACCATTCTCACACTCAGGCGTATTATAGAGCTTGGAATATATACAGTTGTGGAAGTAATATACCTTAACATCCTTGTAATGGTTAGACTTGTTAACCGACTGAAACAGCTCATTCATAAGTTCGCTGTATGGAATCATAGTTCCACCGCTGTCCATCAGAAGAAGCAGCTTAACAGCATTCTTACGCGGCTTATCCATAACAATCTGGAGCATTCCTCCATTATTACAGGTCTTATCAATGGTTCCATTAATATCAAGCTCAGTCTTAGAAATATCTAACTTGGTTGAGAACTGACGAAGCTTTCTTAGCGCCTGCATGAACTGTCTGTTATCAACGATTCTATCCTCTCTGAAGTCCCTGTACTTCTTGGCGCCAATTACAGCACACGCTGACTGGTATCCGGTCTTGCCACCGACTCTAACTCCACCGATATTACCACCGGTATTACCGAATGAAGTCTTACCCATTGTTCCAATCCAGTGAGAACCACCGTTATGCTCACTATCCTGGTCCTTAAGACGCTGCTTGAACTTCTGCTCAACATCGTCCTTATCAATCTGAAGGTCTTCACCCTTATTAAGCCACTGCTTCTCAGTCTCAGCAACCATCTCCATCATCTCTGACTTATCAAGCCACTTAAGCATATTGGCACCCACCTCGGGATCCCAGGTTTTGCCCTTGAAGTTACTCTCAAAGACCATATCGAACTTATCGTATTCAGTTTCGCTCTTAACGAGAATCATCCTTGACAGATAATAAAAATCCGTCATCGAACTGTTATGAAGCCCCTTATCAAGTGCCTCCTGTAAGGTCAGCCACTCACCAAGGGTTACATGCAGTCCCGCCTCTCGTAAATCATAAAAAAACTTTGTAAACATTATTATAAGTTAATCTTCTGCTTTACAGTTGTAAGGTCTTCATCCTTCTTAACAATTACACCAACGAATGGAAGCTTCTTCCTGATCTCATCTGCAGGAATTCCACCAAGCTGAAGGACATTAATCCAGTCAATAAGCTCTGAAGTAGATGGCTTCTTTCTTACATCTCTCATACCACGGATGTCATAGAATACATCGAAGGCATTCTTAAGTACATTTTCCTCAACATCTGGAAGATGCACTCTTACTATCTCCTCCATAAGGTCTCTCTCAGGGAAATCAATATAATGGAATATACATCTTCTAAGGAAGGCATCTGGAAGTTCCTTCTCTGCATTAGATGTAATAATAACAATTGGTCTCTGCTTGGCCTTAACAGTTCGCTTAGTCTCATGAATATAGAACTCCATCTGATCAAGCTCCCATAAAAGGTCATTAGGGAACTCAAGATCAGCCTTATCAATCTCATCGATAAGAAGGATTACCTGCTCATCACTCTCGAAAGCCTCACCAAGCTTACCCAGCTTAATATATCTTGCGATATCATCAACGCCTTCTTCGCCGAACTGGCCATCATATAGTCTCTGGATTGTATCATACATATACAGGCCATCCTGAGCCTTGGTTGTAGACTTAATATTCCAGATTATAAGCTTCTTGCCAAGTGACTTTGCTACTGCCTCGGCAAGCATTGTCTTACCAGTACCTGGCTCACCCTTAATAAGAAGTGGCTTCTTAAGTGTAATGGCAACATTAACTGCCGATAAGAGCTGCTCACTTGCTACATATTCATTAGTTCCAGTAAATCCCTGATTAATTCCATCCATTAGTAGAATCTCCTATTTTGTGTACTCGTCCTTCTTCTCTCTTCCCATCAGATCCTTCATGGCATCCCCAGCCTTCTTATTCTTAAAAAGAATCAGATTAACCTGTTCAATAATAGGAAGATCTATTCCATATTTCTTAGAGAGTCCCATGGCAGCCTTGGCACTGTATACACCCTCAACTACCATCTTAACCTCTGCCATAGCCTCATCATAGGTCTTACCCTGACCTATAAGAATTCCGGCTCTTCTGTTACGGCTGTGCATACTTGCGCATGTAACAATAAGATCACCAATTCCAGTAAGTCCGCAGAATGTCTCGAACTTACCACCCATTGCAATACCCAGTCTTCCGATCTCTGCAATTCCTCTGGTAATTAGTGCTGCCTTGGCATTATCACCGAATCCAAGACCATCAGCGATACCTGCAGCAAGCGCAACTACATTCTTAAGTGCTGCACCAAGCTCGATTCCTAAGATATCTGTGCTTGTATATACTCTGAAGAACTCATTCATGAATGCATCCTGTAATTCTTCAGCAACCTTCTGATCCTTAGAGGCCACAACAACGGTTGTTGGAAGTCCTCTTCCCACCTCCTCAGCATGTGATGGTCCAGACAGGACACACACGTTAGCCTGTGGAAGCTCTTCCTCAATAATCTGAGACAGAGTCATAAGTGTCTTCTCTTCAACGCCCTTTGCAACATTTACAATCACCTGACCCTCAGATACATATTCCTTCATGCTGTGTGAAGTTGATCTGGTAAAAGGTGATGGCACTGCAAGTACTAAGAAGTCCTTACCCTTACAGGCATCCTCAAGACTGGTTGTATACTCTATAGTAGAATTAAGCTTAACTCCCGGAAGCTTATCAAGGTGCTCATTGTTCTCCTTAAGCATCTTAATTTCATCTTCAATAATTGACCATACTGTTACACTGGAACCATTATTTGCAAGAAGATTAGCCAGTGCTATTCCCCAGCTTCCAGCTCCAATAATACCTATATTTCTCATATTCCCTCCAGCTATTCCTCGAGTGATTTCTTATATGCGTCTCTCTTAGCCTTGCTTAGATAAGTCTTGCTCTCATTACCCTTGAGTAATCTGCCAACATTAGCTCTGTGCTGGAATATCGCAAGAGCCATAAGGAAGAATGCAATACAGTCAAGCTCAATTAATGTAGCATTGCTAAGTCCCTCACCTAATAATCCCATCTTACCAAACGCAATGGTCTCGATAAAAAAGAGAATATAAGCAAGAATACTACCTAGTGAAACATAATGAGTAGTAATAAAAATAACCACAAAAAGTGTAAACATTGTTATAAAATACCATGGCTGTAATGCAAGTAATGCAAGTACCATACCAAGAGTAGCTGCCATTCCCTTACCACCCTTGAAGTTAAGATAGAATGGGAAGTTATGACCAAGTATTACACCCACAGTAGTATACAGGATAATAAGTGCAACATCACCAGGATACATTAATCCAAGTGTGAATCTCATAAGCAGTATTGCCACAATAGTCTTAAGCGCATCGCAGAAAAGAACTGTGAAGCCAGCCTTTGTACCAAATGCTCTGAGCGCATTAGTACTTCCTGCATTACCACTTCCTACTGTTCTGATATCTACTCCATGAAGCTTTCCATAAATAAATGCTGACTGAATAAGTCCGAAGGCATATCCTACAACTAAGCAAATCAATCTGAACATATTTTTATACCTCGATTATTTATCTTCTTTCCTCTCTCTTATTATGAACTTAAGCGGAGTACCCACGAATCCAAAGGTATCTCTGATCTGGTTCTCAATATATCTTGTATATGAGAAGTGCATAAGCTCCTTATCATTAACAAAAATAACAAATGTAGGTGGCTTAACAGATACCTGAGTAATGTAGTAGAGCTTAAGTCTCTTACCCTTATCAGAAGGTGGCTGCTGCATGGCAGTAGCTTCTGCCATGATTTCATTAAGAACACCAGTCTGCACTCTCATTGTGGCACTCTCTCTTACCGAATCAATTACATCAAAAAGCTTACCAGTTCTCTGACCTGTAAGAGCTGAGATATAGATAATCTCTGCATAAGGCATGAATGACAGGGTCTGACGAACCTTCTTGGTGAATTCATTCATAGTCTTATCATTTTTCTCAATAAGATCCCACTTATTAACAGCAATGATGAAGCCCTTGCCTCTCTCATGTGCAATACCGGCTATCTTGGCATCCTGCTCTGTTACACCCTCGTCAGCATCAATTAAAAGAACAACAACATCCGCCCTCTCAACAGCACTGACTGTTCTTACAATCATGTACTTCTCAAGTTCTTCCTTAATCTTGTTCTTTCTTCTAAGGCCGGCTGTATCAATGAAGACATACTCCTGACCATTATACTTAATAGGTGTATCAACAGCATCTCTTGTTGTACCAGCTATATCCGATACAATAAGTCTGTTCTCGCCAATAAGCTTATTAATAAGAGAAGACTTACCTACGTTAGGCTTACCAATAATGGCTACACGTGGTCTGTCATCCTCTTCATCATCAGTTCCTTCCTCAGGGAAGTACTCAACAACCTTCTCGAGCATATCACCGATACCAAGTCTGTTGGCCGCAGATATTGGAATAGGATCACCAATACCCAGGTTATAGAACTCATAGGTATCAGCCATGAACTTATCGAAGTTATCTACCTTATTAACAATAAGGAGCACTGGCTTATGGGCACGACGCAGCATATCTGCTACCTTCATATCCGAATCAACCATACCTTGCTTAACATCAACCATAAACAGGATTACATCAGCAGTATCAATAGCAATCTGCGCCTGCTCTCTCATCTGGCTTAAGATGATATCCTTACTCTCTGGCTCAATACCGCCAGTATCAATTAATGTGAAATTCTTATCAAGCCACGATACATCTGCATATATACGATCTCTTGTGATACCCGGAGTATCCTTAACAATCGCAATCATATCACCTGCAAGTGCGTTGAACAGTGTAGACTTACCTACATTAGGTCTTCCTACGACCGCAACAATCGGCTTACCTTTTTTCTTACTCATATACTAACCTTTCATTACTGCGACTAACGCATATCTATAATCCAAGCATGCAGTTGACCATACCATATCCATCAGTTCCGGATATGCGTATCGTCGTTCCAAGCTCACGTTCAACATCTGTAACTGTCAGATCATCCAGGAATAACTCCGAATCTGACTGAAGTACATTACACGGAAGCACAATGGCATCACCCAGATTCCTTCCCTTACACTGGGCAATAATATCCTTGGCTGTTAACAGTCCGGACACAGTGATCATCTCACCAAAGAAGTCATTCCTTATCGGAAGCACTTCAATATGCCTCATTGGGAATGCAGCCATAACCTTACCTGCCATCTCTTCAATATAACCTGCGGCAAGTCGTCCCGTGACAATAGTAATCTTCTCTTCCCTGACTTTATTGCCGCCTATGGTATTCTTCATCTTACTGAAAAAGTTAATGCGACTTACTGTACCGTCTTCTCTGATACCACCAAGCTCTTCAATGGCAGTACGAAGACCATCATCGAACTCCTCAAGCATGGACCTTACCATTCCGACGCCATTCTCTATCTGAAGATAGCCATCATAGCGTTCCTCTTCTGGAAGCTCTCTGTCCGCCAATATATACCATTCATCAGAAGCATGGATGAAGTGGATACCATGCTCTTCATATGCCTTCTTCTGCCACTTCTCTATTGTATCTATAACATTCTCTGCATCCGCTTTTTCAAAAGGCTCTAATGGATACAGACCATCCCTGTACTTGGACAGACCAACAGGAACAACGGATACTGACTCAAGAACCGGGACATACTTATACATCTGCTCTAAGGAATATTCTAATTCCCTGTCATCATTAACGCCCTTACACAGTACAATCTGACCATTCATAATAATTCCTGCTTCATAGAAGCGGTCTAACTTCTTAAGGGCATCACCTGCGAACCTGTTCTTGAGCATCTCACAGCGAAGTGTCGGGTTCATCGTCTGTATTGATATATTAATAGGACTTAATCTGTACTTAATGATTCGGTCAACATTGTGATCTGACATATTGGTAAGAGTAATATAATTACCCTGTAAGAATGACAGTCTTGCATCATCATCCTTAAAATACAGATTATCCCTCATACCTGGCGGCATCTGATCTATGAAGCAGAATATACACTTATTAGTGCAGTGTCTGTAATCATCCATGAGACCACCATCGAACTGTAATCCAATGTCATCATCTTCATCCTTACTGATGTTAAAGGTTACATCCTCACCGCTCTTACGACGGATGACCATAGTAACCTCATCACTCTGGCACTGATACTGGTAATCAAAAATATCTTCTACTTCTACACCATTAACAGATACGAGTGAATCTCCCGGAACGATGCCAAGTCCTTCTGCAATTGATCCATCTACTACTTCATCAATTAAATGCACATACATATCAACAGTATAACAAAAAAAGCACCTACTTGGTAGGTGCTTTTTATCAAGCATAAATTAATCATGCATGCTCATCAAGTTCCTTAAATGCTCTTGCATTATAGGCATCGATTGCGCCGTGAATGCTGTCGGCACTTGCATGAATATTACTCATTGATGAATCATGGTTCATCATATTGATTACATCAGCTGTAAATCTGTACATATCAGCTTCAATATAATATGGCTTATTAAGAATCTCTGCAGGTCTGTGACAAAGGTTAGTCGTAACCACCTTTTCAAACCAGCATCGCTCATAGGCATTATCAAAGGCCTTAAGTCCGGATGTAAATAATCCAAATGTACAGAAGATATATACTCTTCTGGCATTCATCTCCTTAAGCTGTCTTGCTGTATCAAGCATTGACTCACCAGAAGATATCATATCATCAATAATGACTACGTCCTTACCATCAATATTATCGCCAAGGAATTCGTGTGCAATAATAGGATTCTTGCCATTGACAATCCTTGTATAGTCTCTTCTCTTATAGAACATACCTGTGTTAACACCAATTACATTAGCGAAATAGATACTTCTGCTAAGAGCTCCCTCATCAGGTGAGATTACAACCAGATGATCCTTATCAATAATCAGATCACGCTCGGATGCAAGTAAAGCATTAAGGAATGGTGTTGGTGGTGTATAGTTATCAAATCCATTAAGAGGAATGGCATTAGCTACTCTCGGATCATGTGCATCAAATGTGATGAAATTATCAACGCCCATGCTATAGAGTTCTTCAAGCATATAGGCGCAGTCCAAAGACTCTCTCGATGATCTTCTGTGCTGTCTTCCCTCATACAGGAAAGGCATAATAATATTAATTCTTCTTGCCTTGCCAGCGGCTGCTGCAATTACTCTCTTAAGGTCCTGGTAATGATCATCAGGACTCATGTGGTTAACTGCACCGTTAATTCTGTATGTAAGACTTGAATTGGTAACATCTGTGAGGATGAAGAGATCCTTACCTCTTACAGAGCTGTTAATAACACCCTTGCCTTCACCTGTACCGAATCTGGGACATATAGCATCTCCCAAATACGAATCACGAATATATCCCTGAATAGATGGATCATACTGGAACTTACTTGCTTCAGACTTTCTTGTTTCAGCAATATATTTATCTATAATCTGGCCCATATCCCTGGCAGATTCCATAGCAATAATTTCAAGTGGCGCAACAGGAAGCTTGTACTTTAACTCGTCAAGATTAGGCATAATCTCCTCCAACAAAACAAAACTACCAACTCATAAAAAGGCGTGGGTTTGTTCCCACGCCTTTAAATTTATCATTGGAGGTTTATAGTGTCAAGCAACTTCAAAGCTTATAATTGCCTTAAACAGGTCACCATCCAGAGTTACATCAAATGTACCATTCATTGCCTCAGTAAGACTCTTGGCAATTGATAATCCAAGGCCTGAACCCTCAGTCTTTCTTGAAACATCTCCACGAGTAAATCTCTCTGTTAAATCACCTGAATTAACATTAAGCGGCTCTGCTGAAATATTCTTGAACGACAGTACAACACTTCTGTCGACAACATCTATATTCAGATATACACGTGTATTCTCCAGTGCATATTTATATATATTATTATAGAGATTCTCAACCACTCTCATGATTCCTCTTCCGTCAGCCATAATAAATACAGGTTCACTTGGAGTTGCTAAGATTGGTGTAAGTCCCTTCTCATCGAACTTATCAATGAACTCGCCTACGGACTGGTTAATAAGTTCAACGATGTTAATCTTCTCTATCGATAATGAGATATTACCAGAACTGATCTTACTAGCCTCAACAAGGTCATTAGTTAATGCCTTAAGTCTCTGAGACTTCTGATCAAGGATATCAATATATCCCATTATTCTCTCATCCTGGATATTCTCTCTCTTTAAGAGATCAACATAGTTAATAATTGATGTAAGAGGTGTCTTAATATCATGACTTACATTAGTAATAAGATCAGCCTTCATCTTCTCATTTCTCATTGAAGCATCAACAGCCTTATCTATTCCATCACCGATATTATTAACTGCATTGGCAAGATTAAGATTATCACCATGCATTCCCTTGGTATCAATCTTATGCTTAAGATCTCCATCAGAAATCATAGCAATACCATCTACAATGGTCTCCCTGGCCTTGGTCTCCTTATATAACCACAATCCGATAATCATATCAAACAGGAATGCGAATAATATACCACCTACACCAAGCAGTACAAGAACAAGATTGAATGCAAGGAACAGTAAGAATGGCAGCCATGTTCTGGCTATAAGTGTTCCATTATCATACAGGTCAATCGCACCATCTTTAATCTTTACGCATATCCATCTTAAGATACTGCCATTCCATATAAGCTTACATTTAATCTTACGTACGAATACAAGATAAAGAGGAAGCGTAATAGCTACTGCCAGGACTGCTTCTGTTCCTATAATCGAATAGATTAGTGTATGGTCACCAAGATACAGCTGCTGCCTCATGAATATCTCATCTGTAACAGCAAGCAATGAAGCTATAAGTGTAACAGCAAGGGCAACCAGTATAAGATATATCTCAATTGGCATTCCGTCAGCCTTACCAGATTTGATGCTTGTATGCTTCTTGCCTTCTTCATCAACAACCGTAACCTTACCTGCCTGAATTGTAAGAATAACAATAAGCAGAAGCAGGATTATTGAAGATGCAACAATAACTATGCATGAAGGTATAAATAATGGATCATCTGTCTCATATATTCTCTTGGCTTCAACGAACACATCTGAAGCTGCATAAGACTCATCCACTGCAACCCAGATTCGTGAGCCATCGCGGAAGGCATATTCATAACCATCCATCGAGCTTTTCATAAAATCCGGAGTGACGGATGTATTAGTAGCCAGCTGAAGCTTATCAGGATTAAAACAGATATACTTTAAATGGCCTGTAAACATCTTACTAAGATCATCGTTAGACATAGCCATTACATTCTGCTTAAGATTGGAATATCTGTGTGATACACCATCGTTATCAACCATCTGATAACAGTACAGCAGGTTGGTCTTACCAGTGTTGTATTTAGCATTCAGTTCATTATATTCAGTATAGTTATAGAACAGCGCATCTGCTGAGTTGCATAAGTTTTTGACTAACTGCTCATAATCATTACGGTTGGCAGCCTTGGTAATAAGTGACTTGCCATCAGATGTATTATATCTGTCAACAAGAATATACATTGTTGCAGACTGGTCGGCCTGCTCTCTCTCATACTCCTGGGCTATGGACATATTGGCTTCGACCATTTCGCCGAGATCCTGACCGTCAATCGAATCAACATGGACAATCTCTGCCGCATTCGCAGACAGCTTACGATCACCACTCTGAAGTGCATAGAACAGTGCATCCAGCTGTGCATTGGTACCAGTTACAGCCTGGTAATCATAACCATAATTACCCCACTTAACCAGATCATCCAGATTATAGTAAACAGATGTACCTGTAGGCACTAACTGCTTGTTCCTGTTAGCGAACTTACTGATATCAATCTTCTTGTTAGGATCATACTGACCATTGGTCTCCAGCTGATTACGAATAACTGCAAATCTGGTAATATCATTGATTCCGTTACGAACACTCCTGTCGAAGAAGGATGAGTCCTCGAACTTAACCTTACTGCGCTCAAGATAATTAACAGTCTCTTCTATTACCTCACCATTAATATTAACCTTAACGATGCTGGAGAGTATAATCTCCATGCTTGCCACACTAATAAGTGCAGCCAAAATACACGAAATTACAATCAGTACACCATCACGGTAACTTTTCTTAACTTTCATACTATTCCTCGTCTAATTCATCACTGCTTCTCAATCTTGTAGCCTACGCCCCATACTACCTTTAAGTACTTAGGCTCCTTAGGATTGATCTCTATCTTCTCTCTTATGTGTCGAATATGAACAGCAACAGTATTATCAGCTCCTATCGCTTCTTCCTCCCAGATATTCTCATAGATCTGATCAATCGAGAATACTCTTCCCTGGTTCTTAACTAGCAACAGAAGAATATTGTATTCAATAGGAGTAAGCTTAACCATCTCGCCATCAACAGTAACTTCCTTGTTATCATCATTAATAACAAGCTCACCTGCCGAAAAAACATTCTGCTTCTCTTCCACTTCATTACCAAGCTTGGTATATCTTCGAAGATTAGACTTAACTCTGGCCACAAGCTCAAGTGGATTAAATGGCTTGGTTACATAGTCATCTGCGCCAATATTAAGTCCTAA
>JAZLFL010000156.1:0-4798 GCA_045615825.1 Lachnospiraceae bacterium | reverse complement strand
TTCCAGAATCCGTTCAATCAGCTGTCAGGTGCCAAGGATACGGTATATGGTGAGGTCGCCTTTGGTCTTCAGAATCTCGGAATAGAGCGCGAGGAGATGAAGCGCCGTATCGAGACTGTCCTTAAGCAGCTTGATATCTGGGAGTACCGCGACCGTAATCCATTCGATCTGTCAGGTGGACAGATGCAGCGCGTGGCAATTGCCAGCATTCTGGTCATGCAGCCACAGATTATCATCCTTGATGAGCCGACTTCCCAGCTTGACCCACAGGGCAGCGAGGAAGTATTTAAGGTTGTGGATAAGCTGACTGAGATGGGCATTACCATCATTATGATAGAGCAGAAGCTTGAGAAGCTTGCCAAGTATTGTGATCGCCTCATCCTTATGAAGGAGGGAAAAATGGTTGCAATTGACACTCCTGATAAGATTTTCTCACGTAATGACTTAGAGGAGGCTGGTATTCAGCCACCAGTATTCACAAGATTATGTAGGAGATTTGATCTTAAGAATGCCGACGGCACATATCCTGCAACAGTTGATGGAGCCCGTAAGGTATTGGCTGAGTCAGACATGCAGATAACTGATGGTGAGATATGGACTCTGATTCGTGAGGGCGTAACCCCTTTAACAGCCGATGAACTTAAGGCAGCAGAGGCAGTTAACGTATTCACGACTAACAATCTGACATTCTCATATATTCCGGATGTCCCGATATTCAAGGGCTTAAACATTACATTTGATAAGAGACCTACGGCCATTATCGGTCAGAATGGAGCGGGCAAGACCACCCTGGTGCGTCTTCTTAAGGGATTACTTAAGCCGGTAAGCGGTGAGGTATTATTCTACGGCGAGGACATCTCTAATAAGACTGTTGCAATGTTAGCAGACAAGGTCGGCTATGTATTCCAGAATCCGGATGACCAGATATTCAAGTATAACGTACTGGATGAGGTTATGTTCGGACCTCTGAACATAGGTATGAGTGAGGCAGATGCCAAGGCAAGTTCTCTAAGGGCCCTTAAGCTTATGGGATTAACTGGCAAGGAGAATGAGAATCCTTATGACCTTGAGCTTCATGAGAGAAAAATGGTAGCAATTGCATCAGTTGTTGCGATGGATACTGATGTAATCGTACTGGATGAGCCAACAATTGCCCAGGACTATAAGGGCAGGAATAAGCTCGGGCAGATGATAAGGACTCTTTCTAAAGAGGGTAAGCTTGTAATAGCAATTCTTCACGATATGGATTTCGTAGCAGAGAGCTTTGAGAGAGTTATCGTTATGGCACATGGTGATGTACTAACGGAAGGCACCGCCAGCGAGGTATTTGCCAAGGATGATATTCTTACAGAGGCACGACTTCAGAAACCATATTACCTGCAATTATGAGGTTGATTATGAAGGGTAAAGAGAGACGCGAGAAATTATTAGCATTATTAAAGGCAGCGAAGGAGCCTATGTCTGGCAAAAGCTTAGCTGATAAGTTAGGTGTAAGCAGACAGGTTATAGTACAGGATATAACTTTGCTTCGAGCCCAGGATAATAATATAATAGCTACAACTACAGGATATGTACTTGAGGAATCGGATAGAATAAGTAGAGTATTCAAGGTAATCCATACTGATGACCAGGTGGAGGAAGAACTCTCACTTATACTCGATTACGGTGCAATAGTAGAAGATGTTTTCATATATCACAAAGTATACGGAACAGTTAAAGGTGATATGCGAATTGCAAGCAGAGACGATATGAAGAAGTTCTTATCTGATCTTGCTACAGGCAAGTCGAGCCTGCTTATGCATGCGACTTCAGGCTATCACTACCATACAGTATCAGCTCCAACAGAACTAATCCTTGATCTTATTCAGGAAGCATTAAACAAAAAGGGATTCCTCGCAGAGCTTAAGGATTATGAGCCAGTTGATTTCTGGAATAATGAGGAGTAGATAATGGCAGAATCAGTCAGAATATTAGGAATAGGTGTAGCAACTATGGATATATATGTCAATCAGGGACGTATGTATCCAGGTGGCAATGAATATAACATAGCCTGCCATGCGCAGAACTGTGGAGCCGAGGCGGGATTCCTTGGAGTATTTGCGGATGATAAGGCCGGAGAGATTTTGGAGCAGACTCTTGTACAGACAAGCGTTGACTGTTCATACTCTCATCATGAGAAGGGCTCAAGCGGATACAGTCTTGTAGAACTCATGCCAGACGGTGACAGAGTATTCCTCGACTGGAATAAGGCTGGTGTTACAGATATATATCCGATAGAATTTAATGCCAAGGAGCTTAAGTATGTCAGAAGCTTCGATGTGAGCTGTCTTGGAAGATGTGCTTCTGTAAGTCTTGATAAGATTAAGTATCTGTATGAGAACGGAGTGGATCTGTGCTATGACTTCCATGCAACCTTTGACGATGAGGAGATAGACAGAGTCGCACCATATGTAAGATATGCATTTTTCTCATGCAGTCATTTAGAGAAGCCTGAGATCGAGAAGTTCTTAAAGCGTGCAACAGATAATGGCTGTGAGATAGCAGTAGGAACCAGAGGCTCGGAATGTCTCTATGCTTATGATGGCTCTACATTATATGAGCAGGAGCCATTTAAGGTTGAGGCAAGGGATGCGTTAGGTGCCGGTGATTCCTTTATTGCATCATTTTTAAGTAATTATTTAAGTCATGCTAATATACCGGGCATGTCCCAGTATGATAATATTAAAGAGTCATTAGTATTTGCAGCCAGGTATGCAGCCAAGGTTGTTCTAATGGACGGAAGTATTGGTATCTATTTCGACTTAGAGCCAGATAAGATTCCTGAAGTTATTAATATCAGCGATGAGGCTCTGATTAAGATTGAGAAATATCTTAAGAAATAATACGAGAGAATTATAATTATAGAAGGGAAGCATATGATCAAAACAATTATCGCCATACTGGTAGGTATCGCAGTATGTTTGCTGCTAATATACTTATCTTCTAAAGCGTTTTCTAAATTATATGAGAAGAGCAAGGGAATACATCTTAAGTTCTTTAAGAGTCTTATTAATGTACTGCTCATAATACTGTGTATATATTACTGTTTGTCCTTCTTTGAATTCACAAGGGACATGGGTAAGGTAATCTTACAGAGTGGTACTCTTATCATTGCCATTCTTACATTCGCAGCCCAGCAGGCTCTCGGTAATGTGATAAGTGGATTCTCCATCTCAATCACTCAGCCATACAGAGCAGGTGATAAGGTTAAGGTGGTGCAGGGGAGTAATGTACTGGCTGAAGGTATCATTCATGACGTTACCATCCGTCACACAGTAATCCTTACATTTGATGGCCAGTCTGCGATTATTCCTAACAGTGTTATGGATTCATCAGTCATAGTTAACACTAATTTTACAGAGAATGTTGGTAACTTCGTTGAAGTGGAGATTGGCTTCGATTCCGATATTGAGAAGGCAAGAGAAATATTCCGTAAGCTTGTTATTGACCATAAGTTAACACTTAATGATGAAGCAACCAAGGTAATGGTGAACAGATTCGAGCCAAGTGGTGTTGTGCTTAAGTCTACGATATGGACAGAGAATCTTGATAATAACTTCCAGGCCTGCAGCGATATCCGTACGCAGTTAGTTGAAGAGTTTGCGAAGAATGGAATTGAGATTCCTTATGAGACATATACTATTCATCAGAAGAGCTAATTGTTGATTATAGAGAGTTAATTATTGATTATAGATAGAGGGGATTTGGAATGGATTTTAATTCGATTATGCAGTTAAAGGGAGCCTGGGATACATTCACAGCTAATCATCCTAAGTTTCCAATGTTTCTAAAAGCTGCCATGAGCAAGGGCATCAAGGAAGGAACAATTATTGAAGTGACAATAACTGATCCTGATGGAACCCCAATTAATACTAATATCAAGGTTACAGAGTCAGATCTTAGATTATTCGAGACTTTGAAGAATATGAGGTAATAAATAGCCAGCCTTCACGGCTGGCTATTGTTGTTGCTAGGGCTTCGGACACATCTTAAGTAGAATATAATGAACATATGAATACAGCGGACAGGCAAGTATTAAAAGCTAAATACAATAATATACATACATCCTCCAGTGCATATTCCCGAAGGCATGAATTCGTAAAGAGGGCTATACTACCGATAATCCTGGCAATGACGCTTACAGCCTGCGGCACTAGTCAGGCGGCTACAGAAGCACCTGCAGGTATTAGCGAAAAGGAGGCCATGCTTGCGGCAGAATATTCCCGAATGGATTACGAGGATTCCATATACGATGCCGAGGCAGCCATCGAAGCAGGTCAGGAGGCTGATACAGAAGTAACCCCAGAAGCCGACGCAGAGCTACCTTCATCACCCGTAACAATCAGAATGGTGGGCGACATACTTCTTCATACAAAGGTTGAAGACAGTGCCAGGGATGAAGACGGTAATTACGACTTCACAGAGCTGTTTGCGAGAGTGAAGGAAGACATAGAGTCGGCCGATATAGCCATTGTTAATGAAGAGGTTATAATCGGGGGAGAGGAGCTTGGTATATCCGGGTATCCTGCCTTCAATGCACCCACGGAGATTGGCGACGCACTGACCGATGCCGGCTTCGATGTCATATGCCAGGCGACCAATCATGCGCTAGACAAGGGTAAGAAAGGAATCCTCAATACTTTGTCATACTGGGATGAGAACCAGGCAGCGACACCGATAGGCATCTATGATACAGAGGAAGAGAGCAGGGATATATACGTAACGGATGTGAATGGGATCCGGATAGCGATTCTTAATT
>JAZLFL010000155.1:0-3423 GCA_045615825.1 Lachnospiraceae bacterium | reverse complement strand
CCTTGCTTCCTTATAATATGTATATTCTACATCTTCAGCTACCTTAGCCGCCTTCTCTTCATCCATCCTTGTAATCAGGATAAGCTCCTGTCCATTACTCAGCATGGACTTCACAATTCCACTAATCTGCTCTGCACTCTTACCAGCCCCGTAGATTACCTCCGCAACCCCCTGTCTTAGCTTACGGTGAGTATCTATCTTGGCATATCCAAGGTCTTCATAAGGCGCGGTCTTAAGCTTAAGAGCCGCCTCATCTATTGTAATAGTTCCATCCTTAACTCCATTAAGGATATCTATCAGTTCTGTCTTCATCAAGTATTCCTATCTAGTAAAAAATATCTGCGACTAAGCTTAGTTGCCCCCGTTTTTCCTTGCCTGCTTGGCAATGTACATACGCTCGTCAGCTTCATGCACTAGTGTTGCAAGTGGCTTATCTGATAACGAATCATTGAACACATGTCCTACACTTACCTTAAGCTCCACAGGGGAATCATTATCAATTCCATACTGCTTAAGAAATGCTGTCAGTCTCTCCTCCCTATCAATAAGTTCTTCCTCAGATGTATAGCATCCCATTACAAGATACTCATCACCACCCATACGAACTAAGATATCTGTATCATCGAAGGCCTCTTGCATGGCTGCTGCCACACCCTTAATTGCCATATCTCCTGTTGCATGACCGTAGTTATCATTTATCCCCTTAAGGTTATCAAGGTCAAGATATACAATATATATCCTGCCATGATTCTTCTCATAGAATCCACCAGACTTGGCAGCATAGCCAAATCGGTTATACAGTCCTGTTAGTGAATCCCTGATATATAATTCTTTAAGTTGAGCATTCATTCCATCTAAAGAAATTCTCTGGCAGATATTCTCTAATGCAAGTGAAATACTCTCCATATATGTTCTGTGCTGACTCCTTGAGAAGAAATCTGCTCTGTAGGGAATAACACTATATCCAAAAGTCTGACTATTAAAATGAAGACCTGTGAATAAGAATATCTTCT
This sequence comes from Lachnospiraceae bacterium, assembly GCA_045615825.1. Taxonomy (GTDB): domain Bacteria; phylum Bacillota; class Clostridia; order Lachnospirales; family Lachnospiraceae; genus Colinaster. Next base: position 2,410 of record JAZLFL010000155.1, on the reverse strand, counting down.
CATCATCATTCCATTCATCCGGGTACATGCATTCGTCTCTCTTCACTGTACTGCAGCTATCAAGAGTATACATATTCATCTCTTCATCATAACCACTTTTGTCAACCTGGTAGTCGCTGTCGAAGAAAGACTTATTAAGACATAGCGCTATTCTCTCAACTCCAGTAAGATCCTGCGTATTATTCAGTGCCTGCTGAAGCTGTCCAATATTAACACTTGTACATAATACCTTCCTGCAGAAGCCTTGTCTGTTGAAAATATTACCAGTCCTGTATGACTTTGCTAACAGGTCAATATATTCTTCCCGGACATCTCTGTCCGTTCTACAGCCACAGCTCTCATTACAACACACCGTACCCCGTATAAGAACTGTCCTGCTCTCATCAGAGGAATCGATTCTCTTAAGCAGTGTATCCAGTGCATTATATCCTAAGCCATTAAGATTCCTGTCAATTGTAGTGATAGATGGTGAATACTGACCTGCCACAACTACATTGTCAAATCCCGTAATCTTCACCTCATCCGGAATCTTAACACCATCCTCAGAGGCCGAGTCGGCATAACCCAATGCCATATAGTCATTGGCACATATTATTGCATCAGGCTTATGAACACCCAATTCCTTGAATTCCTTATATGCAGCATTACCATCTACTCTCAGGAACTGCTTATGAAGTATTCTTCTATCCTCAATCTCAAGACCGTGATCACGCAGACAATTGCTAAATCCCCTGAATCTTTCTTTGTTTTCCTCATGATCAGCTGGTCCACCCAGGTAATTAAAGGTCTTACAGTGATGGACTTCTATCATATGCTTCACAAGTTCATATGTAGATTCATAGTTATCAAGACCACAGAATACTGCTTTATCAGAATGCTGGTCAATACTCACAACTGGCTTACCAGCGCACTTGAACTTCTCCGCAATATCACTTATAAGTCCTGAAGATGTAACGCTATTAAAGGTCAGAATCAGGCCATCATACTGCTCCACCTTAGGCAGTGTGTATATCTCCCTGTCCTTCCTGTCGAAATATATCTCTTCAACATCATCATAAGCATTGAATATCTCAAGTGATATGTCTTCATCCACCATTCTATCTGATATTCCGGCAATGATTGATTTACTATATTCATTATCCCATGTGCTAAGTAGCATCAATATCTTCTTATGCATACAAAGCCTCCTGTCAACCATTACAATTTGTGGAAAAATCCAAGACTAATTATAACATTATAACCAGTAGTTATAAACAGTAAAATAACGGAGACTGACGAATGATATCCATCAATCTCCGCTATCAATTATTAATTCTCTCTGTTACGAACTAAGTTCGTTAAAAGCTCTGAAATAGCCGATAATGCAACTATCACAACCTCTGCAAACAGGTCGTATCTGCAGTTACCGAAGTATACCAGAACTGCTCCGATTCCGTTGATAACAACAAGCATTGCCCAGTGTCCCTTACGACGCTTCTTCTTATCATTATCCTCTTCATCATCTGTCCACCAGAAGATTGCAACCGCCATAGCCATTAGAGCTAATGGTATCAGCCACCAATGCGTATTACACTCATCCTTTGTAAGAACACCTGCTTCCGGAAGTTCCAGGCAGATGACTGCATATGATGAATCGAAGTCTGATGTATTGAAGCGAAGGATTGATGGATCATCGCTTATGTTCTTCAGAATCTCAAGACCCGAGTCAGTGATTCTTACGATGTATGCCCTACCACCTTCAGCTATCATATCCTCAGGTATCTCGAACTCAACCGTAATTGGCGAATCTAACTTACCAATCTGTTCCCATTCACCATCACCAATCTGCTTCTCAAGCCTGAAGTTGACATATGTCTTAAATACAGCTTCTTTATCTAATTCTGCGCCGCTTAAGTTCTCTTCCTCAATAAGCTTATCTCTAAGTGCATCAAGTGTAGGCTTATCAATACCTGGCCCGTCAGTAGTAACACTACTTACTACTGTGAGTCTGATATTAACATTAGTACCGTTCTCTGCTGCTGCCTTCTCTTCATCAGTTAATACTGCATTAATAACAGCCTTAGTATCTGGTAGCTTAACTGTAATAGTACCTTCGCCACCGTTACCTGTGTTCTCGACTGTGACTTCGATGTTGCCTCCCTTAGGTGCTTCATCTGGAGCTACCGCCTTGGTAGGTATTGGTGTTATTGCTGGTGTTACCCTAGGTCTGTCATTATTGCCTGTTGGTATCAGCGCATTAATGATATCCATTACGCTTGGCACCGCTGGTGTTGGCTTAGGTGTAACAACTGGAGTTACTGATGGCGAATTATCATTAGTCGAACTACCCGAATTATCTGGTGTAGCTATCTTACTCCATCTAGCATATAACGTAATGTTATTGCCTCCTATTGTAATATCACCGCTAACC
>JAZLFL010000154.1:0-4133 GCA_045615825.1 Lachnospiraceae bacterium | reverse complement strand
CTTACAAGAATTACTAAGGAGATTCAGGATGAGACATTCTTCGCTAATCCTGGTCTTATGGAAGCTATTGATAACTGTAAGAAGAATAACAGTGCGCTTCACATGTTTGGTCTTTTATCAGATGGTGGAGTTCACAGCCACAATACACATCTTTACGGACTTCTTGAGCTCGCTAAGAGAAATGGTCTTGATAAGGTATATGTACATGCATTCCTTGATGGACGTGATACACCACCAGCATCTGGTAAGGGATTTGTTGAGGACCTTGAGGCAGAGATGGCTAAGATTGGTGTAGGTAAGGTTGCATCTGTTCATGGTAGATATTATGCAATGGATAGAGATAACAACTATGACCGTGTTGAGAAGGCATACATTGCTCTTACAGCAGGTGAGGGTGTTAATGCAGCTTCTGCAACAGATGGAATTCAGAAGTCATATGATGATGGTGTAACAGATGAGTTCGTTGTACCAATGGTTGTAACAGATAATGGTGCTCCAGTTGCTACTATTAAGGATGGAGATTCAGTAATCTTCTATAACTTCCGTCCAGACAGAGCAAGAGAGATTACAAGAGCATTCTGTGATGATGACTTCAAGGGCTTTGACCGTAAGAGACTTGATGTTAAGTTTGTATGCTTCTCAGAATATGATCCAACAATCCCTAACAAGACTGTTGCATTCCATAAGGTTGAGATTACTAATACATTCGGTGAGTGGTTAGCTGCTAAGGGTCTTAAGCAGGCTCGTATCGCTGAGACAGAGAAGTATGCTCATGTAACATTCTTCTTCAATGGCGGTATTGAGGCTCCAAACGAGGGCGAGGAGAGAATTCTTGTTAACTCACCTAAGTATGTTCCAACATATGATAAGAAGCCACGTATGGCTGTATACACAGTTGCTGATAAGCTTTCAGAAGCTATCACAGCTAAGGATGAGGATGGTAATGGCGTATATGATGTGATTATCTGTAACTTTGCTAATCCAGATATGGTTGGTCATACAGGTGTACTTGAGTCAGCAATCGGTGCTATCGAGGCTGTTGATGAGTGTGTTGGTGAGGTTGCTGCACTTGTTAAGGAAGTTGGTGGAGCAATGTTCATCTGTGCTGATCATGGTAATGCAGAACAGTTAGTTGATTATGAGACAGGTGCTCCATTTACAGCACATACAACCAACCCTGTTCCATTCATTCTTGTTAATGGTCCAGAAGGTGCTACACTTGCTGAGGACGGATGTCTTGCTGATATCATTCCAACACTTATTGATATCATGGGTGAGGAGCAGCCAAAGGAGATGACAGGTAAGTCTCTTTTAGTAAAATAAAAAAATGTTGAAATCCATGGTGCATTGTGCTACACTAGTCCGTGCATGATTAATTGGAGGAATTATCAATGGAAGTTTTAAGAACTATTTTAACAATAATCTTTATTATAGTATGTGTAGTGTTAGCAGCGATTGTACTAATGCAGGAAGGTAAGGCTGCAGGTCTTGGAGCAATTAGTGGAGCAGCTGAGTCATATTGGGGCAAGAACAAGGGCCGTTCGATGGAGGGTGCACTTGTTAAGATTACAAGATGGCTTGTTGTAGCATTTATTGTTATTGCAGTAATCCTGAATATTAGAAGATTCTAATATAAGCTTTTTTGAGCCCTTGCGTAGTATGACGCAAGGGCTTTTTTATTATTAGTGAGGAATATGAAGAAAAGTAGAAGTGATAGAAAAAATATAATATTGGAATTAATGAATAACGAGTTCTATGTACCCATGAAGGAGAAGGAGCTTGCAGTTATGCTGCAGGTGGGACCTGAGGACAGACCAGAACTTAGCTCCATACTTCAGGAACTTTTGCTTGAACAGAAGATTGAGATAAGCAAGAGGGGCAAATATCAGATTCTTGATCCTAAGAAGGTGAAGACAGAAGGACTTATTACAGGAACCTTTATCAGTAATTCAAGAGGCTTTGGTTTCGTTGAGGTTGAAGGCAGGGAAGATGATCTGTTTATTCCAGAGCAGTATACTGGCAGTGCATTTCACCTTGATATTGTTCAGGTTCAGATACTTCCGGGTAGCAGGGGCAAGCGCGTCGAGGCCAAGGTTGTTAATGTATTAGAGAGAGGAACAACCCAGATAGTTGGTACATATCAGAAGTCTAACCGAAGCTTTGGCTTCGTAGTACCGGATAATACCAAGCTTGACAGTGATATATATGTACGTGTTGAAGATAGTGCGGGTGCAGTTGATGGCCATAAGGTTGTAGTCGAGATTACAGACTATGGCAGTAAGAACAGAAGTCCTGAGGGCAAGGTTAAGGAGATTCTCGGACACATTAATGATCCTGGAGTTGATATAATCTCAATTGTTAAAGGATTTGGTATTAATTCGGAGTTCCCTGAGAAGGTAATGAATCAGGCTGCAAAGGTTAAGGATGCTATTATAGAGGCGGACACCTACGGAAGAGAAGACTTAAGAAGCACTGTAATGGTGACCATAGATGGAGAGGATGCCAAGGATCTTGATGATGCAGTATCTCTGTCAATGGATGGTGACAATTACGTGTTAGGTGTGCATATAGCTGATGTCAGTAACTATGTTCAGGAGAATTCGGCTCTTGACCATGAGGCACTTGACCGAGGAACAAGTGTATATCTTGTGGACAGAGTTATTCCGATGCTTCCACACAGATTGTCCAATGGAATATGTTCTCTTAATGCAGGTGAGGACAGACTTGCTCTTAGTTGTATTATGACAATTGATCCTAAGGGAAAGGTTGTAGATTACAGGATTGTTGAATCGGTTATTAATGTAAACCACAGGTTGAGTTACACTTCTGTCAATAAGATGATATCATTGGGAGATGAAGAGGAAAGAAGCAGGTACTCTGACGTAGCGGAGATGTTGGATAAGATGCTTGAGCTTTCGCTTATTATTCGTGGCCAGCGAAAGAAGAGGGGTTCGATTGACTTCGACTTCGAAGAGAGCAAGATAATCCTTGATGAATCGGGAAGACCGGTAGATATTAAGCCATATGAGCGTAACGCGGCAACCAGGCTTATAGAGGATTTCATGTTAATGGCCAATGAGACAGTTGCCAGCCATTTTTACTGGATGGAGGTTCCGTTCGTATACAGGACTCATGATACTCCGGACCCAGAGAAGATTCAGAAGCTGGCTTCGTTCATCAATAATTACGGATATCATATTCATGTTGGCAAGGATGAGATTCATCCCAAGGAGATGCAGAAGCTTCTATGCGATATAGAGGGTACTCAGATTGAGGCTATGATAGCCCGTGTTGCACTTAGAAGTATGAAGCAGGCTAAGTATACTACGGAGTGCACAGGCCATTTCGGACTTGCGTGTCAGTACTACTGTCATTTCACATCTCCTATTCGTAGATATCCGGACCTTCAGATACATCGTATTATTAAGGACCAGATACGAGGACGTCTTAAGAAGGAAAAGATTGCACATTATGATAAAATACTTAGTAATGTTGCAGATCATTCATCCAAGATGGAGAGACGAGCTGATGAGGCAGAGAGAGAGACTAACAAGCTTAAGAAAGCCCAGTATATGGAATCTCATATTGGTGATGAATATGACGGAATTGTATCGGGTGTGACAGAGTGGGGAATATATGTCGAGCTGTCCAATACGGTAGAGGGCATGGTGCATGTATCGAAGCTGCCTGGTGATTATTATGTGTATGATGAAAATGCTTACGAGATGAAGGGTACGAAGCACGGACGTAAATTTGAGCTTGGTCAGCCAGTAAGAATCAGGGTGGCTTCAGTGGACACCTTCTTACGTACAATTGACTTTGATATAGTAAGTATGGACGAGGAATAATATGAAAGAAGCAATGAAGTTAGTAGCCAATAATAAAAAGGCGTACCATGATTATTTCGTTGATGAAAAATATGAAACAGGCTTAGTACTGCATGGAACAGAGGTTAAGAGTCTCAGAATGGGAAAATGCAGCATTAAGGAAGCTTTCATACGAATCGAAAATGGCGAAGTATGGGTATATGGGATGCATGTCAGTCCATATGAGAAGGGTAATATATTCAATAAGGATCCACTCAGACCTAAAAAGCTTTTGATGCATAAGGCTGAGATAAATAAGCTGCTTGG
>JAZLFL010000153.1:0-10664 GCA_045615825.1 Lachnospiraceae bacterium | reverse complement strand
GAGAGTCCTGAAATGAGTAATTATGTAAAGCTTTTCTCATACCAGTGCAGTCTTGAGAATATTAAGAACGACAGAGCCAGATTAAATACTCATATGAGCTATTATCAGTCTGTTATTGATAATGCCAGGCTTAAGGCTATGAGATATCGTGCAGCACAGGCTAGACTTGCCTATTCTCATTCAGATAATAATGTTGTCATTGATTATGCCAGCCCGGCAAAGAGATATTACATGGAGCAGCTTAATGCTACAGAGACCAAGGTGGCTAATAGTGTTATTAATAGGGCTGATATGAATATCTATACTACACTGGCTCAGTATGGACAGATTAAGATTGCCGACCAGACTAAGTTTGATTTCAACAGTATTGCCAGAAGCAAGAAGTTAGTATGTATTGGTAATGTTGAATATACAAGAATGAATAAGAACGTAGTATTCGATGAGAATGGCTGCTTCTTCGTGGATATCGATAGCAAGCTTGTACCTGCAGGTCTTAAGTTCTATTACCTTGATGCTAATGGAAGACTTACAGAAGCTGCCTGCACTAAGACATCCGATGGAAAGCTTCGCTTCAGATTATCTTCTAAGGGAACAATATCCATTATGGCAGAGCTTGAATCCATACTCTCGGCTTCAGGCTGGATTAAGGATGTAGATATATCTCTTGTGAAGGCGGCAACACCAGTAAAGGTTACACCACACAGAACTGAGAGAATAATCAGAGCTTAATCAAATACATAATTTAACATGCAGACAAATAAAAACAGCTGGTCAAATGACCAGCTGTTTTTATACAAATATGAACGGATTGTTTAATTGTTAATTGGTAATTCCTTATATCTTACCATGTGTCTTAATGGAATGCTGAACCAGCGCACCGTAGTCATTGCTGCGGAACGTGCAGTACTTGCACTTTCCAAGACTCATATCCCCAGCAGCAACATTCTTAAGCATCTCCTCAGTGAGCTCCTTAATCTTCTCATCTGATATATTAATCATCTCTTTCTCGTTTGCCATATATTTATCCTCCTTTTAATATATAAGTTCTATGTATATTTACTATTATATACGCACGACTAAGAAAAAGGGCTAATAAATATACATATAATTTTTTAATAACTTAGTCGCATTCATTTTTACCTAATCATTGGACGTGGGCCTGAATATATACCTGAGTACATTAGTGTTATGAATAATCAGTATCGCAATTACCATGAAGATATGGGCGATGAAGGTACTCACAAGGACACCATTAGATATAAGAAGATATTTGGAGCCGAAGCCTACGAAGCACATGATGCCCAGATAGGCGAGTCCCATAATAAGCAGGGGGAGATTCTGCCCGGCGCGCTTCACCGAAGCAATAAAGTCGACGAACGAAGCATCGAAGTATACGAATCTACCAATCATAAGTCCCAGGAAATATGTGATGAATCCATCATAGTTATTATTCTCATAGATGAACTTAATATATACGAAGATAAGGATGATATACAGCATGGCAATCATTCGTACGCTGGCTTTCTCTTCTTTATTAATATTACGAAGCGGAATCAGCACTGTGTCTAAGAATGTATTAAGCAGACAGGAAGTGATAATCATTCCAAGCAGCAACAGGTCGCTGTGCGCATCCCAGAAGGATCTGAAAGGACCGTCTGTTACAAATCGCTCTATTAAATAATAGGAAGCAAGGAATGATAGTATTGATGCTCCGGAGAAGATCATCTCATAGAATCGTTCAACTAATTCGCTGCTTCTATTATAGAAGTAATCCTTACGTCTTGGGTGACTTATACTTCTTGCTGTCAGGCTTACACTCAGAATAATGATTAATACACATGCCGCTAATAGCAATAATGTCAATATGAAAAATGTAAGCATTGGTTTGATCTCTACATAATGCAGAATGTATTCTTTGGCACTCATATGATCCTCCTGTGTCGATTCTCATATGATAGCACAATATAGGAAAAGTGCAATTCTAACTGTCAATAAAGAGAATTTAGAAAAATTTCGTAAAATGCATAAAAAGAGATTACTTATGCACTGGATTTATGTTAGAATATCCCACGTACGTTGTTATACAAAATGGAGGTTATTTATGTCAGAAGTATTTTTTACAACATTTAAGGCAACTGGTAATGAGAATCTTCTCCAGAAGCTTCACAGACTTATGAAGACTGCTGGATTTGAGAACATAGATTTCGATGAGAAGTATACTGCCATTAAGATTCACTTTGGCGAGTATGGCAATCTTGCATTCTTAAGACCTAATTATGCAAGAGTCGTAGCGGACTATGTTAAGGAGCTTGGCGGTAAGCCATTCCTTACAGACTGTAACACATTATATGTTGGTAGTAGAAAGAACGCCCTTGATCATATGGATACAGCATATATCAATGGATTCTCTCCACTTCAGACAGGCTGTCATGTAATTATTGCTGATGGACTTAAGGGTACAGATGAAGCAATCGTACCTATCAATGGTGAGTATGTTAAGGAGGCTAAGATTGGTCAGGCTATCATGGATGCTGATATCTTCATCTCACTTAACCACTTCAAGGGCCATGAGATGGCAGGCTTCGGTGGCGCTGTTAAGAACATCGGTATGGGCTGTGGTTCAAGAGCAGGTAAGATGGAGCAGCACTGCGAGGGTAAGCCAGCTGTAGATCAGTCCGGTTGTGTAGGCTGTGGCGCATGTCAGAGAATTTGTGCACATGGCGCACCAATCATTGAGAATGGTAAGGCACATATCGATCATGACAAGTGTGTAGGCTGTGGAAGATGTCTTGCTGTATGTCCTAAGAATGTAATCGAAGCTACATATACAGATTCACTTAAGATGTTCAACTATAAGATGGCAGAGTACGCATTAGCAGTATGTAAGGACAGACCTACATTCCATGTGTCTCTTATCTGCGATGTATCGCCTAACTGCGACTGCCATTCAGAGAATGATATTCCAATCATTCCTAATGTAGGTATGTTGGCATCATTTGACCCAGTAGCTCTTGATCAGGCATGTGCAGATCTCTGTAACCAGATGCCTATTAATCCAGGTAGTGTGCTTGATGAGCATGCTCATGATGGTGGTCACAGCGCAGCAGAGGTTGAGAGACGTTCAGGTCACGTACATGCTCATGGTGCATGTGATCATGTTGATCATTTCGATCTTACTCATCCAGATGCAGAGTGGGAGTCATGCCTTGCTCACTGTGAAGAGATTGGACTTGGAAGCCGTACATACGAGCTGAAGAGAATATAATTCAGGAATTAAGTAAAATGTCAGAGACTAAGAATGTAGTAATTGAAGAGAATAAGATGGGAGTCATGCCTGTTGGTAAGCTGCTTATCAACATGTCAGTGCCTATGATGTGCTCGATGCTGGTACAGGCTCTGTACAATGTGGTTGACAGTATCTTCGTATCACAGATATGTGAAGATGCACTTACAGCAGTATCCATGGCATTCCCGCTTCAGTCCATCCTTATAGCGCTTGGTGCTGGTATGGGTGTCGGTGTTAATGCACTCGTATCCAGAGCACTTGGCGAGAAGAATTTTACGCGGGCAAGCAGGGTGGCTGAGCACGGTGTATTCCTGTCAATCTGTACATATGTGGTATTCCTTATTATAGGTCTTACATGTATTACACCTTTCTACGTGGGACAGACAGATAATGCTGCTATTATAGGATATGGTGTTCAGTACCTTACTATTGTAAGCTGTATGTCATTCGGTATATTCGGACAGTTCATCTTCGAGCGTCTGCTTCAGTCTACTGGAAGAACCTTCCAGTCCATGATTACGCAGATGATAGGAGCTGTTATTAATCTGATACTTGATCCGATTCTTATCTTCGGTCTGTTCGGATTACCACGAATGGAGGTTGCAGGTGCAGCTGTCGCTACTGTTATAGGACAGATTGTCGCTGCGATAGTCGCATTCATTTTTAACAAGAAATATAATGTGGAGCTTAAGCTGTCAGCTAAGGGCTTCAAGGTGGATGGATCGATTGTAAAGGGAATATATTCAATAGGTGTTCCTTCCATAATAATGCAGTCCATTGGATCGGTTATGGTATATGGACTTAATAAGATACTTATTCAGTTCTCGTCAACTGCGGTTGCGGTCTTCGGAGTATACTTCAAGCTTCAGAGCTTCATCTTCATGCCAATATTCGGAATGAACAATGGACTTATTCCTATCATGTCTTACAACTACGGAGCTAAGAAGCGTAAGAGAATGATGGCAGCTTATAAATGGGCAATGCTTCTGGCAGTTGTGATTATGTCATTAGGAACAGTCATATTCGAGACAGTACCTAATGTGATGCTTGGAATGTTCAACGCATCTGACTATATGATGGATATGGGTGTTAAGGCGCTTAGAATAATCGCTGTGCACTTCCCGATTGCAGCGTGCTGTATTGTAACTGGTTCGGTATTCCAGTCTCTTGGTAAGGCCGTATACAGTATGATTAATTCAATCATGCGTCAGCTTGTGGTACTGCTCCCGGTTGCATATCTCCTTGCATTAACGGGAGATGTTAATAATGTATGGTGGTCATTCCCGATTGCTGAGATTATGTCAGCGATTGTGACTTTATTCTTCTTTATTAGAATGTACAATCAGATTATTAAGAAGGTTCCATTGGAGTAGAATATATATAATTTATAATTTGTAGCCTTTTTTAAGATACTATCGTATATTGGAATATACGGTAGTATTTTTAGATTAATTCATTTTTACTTGGAGGATTTATGGACAACTTACAGATGAATTTCAGATATGATGAGAACCACAATGTTGTGATGGATAAATCGGAGCGTGAATATGCAAGGAAGGCTGAAGAACTCGAGCAGCAGAAGAACGCTCAGCGCGATTCAATGACATATAAGCAGCAGAGAGAGCTGCAGAAGAATCTTCTTGAGAATAAGATAGGAGAGCTTGATAAGAATTATAAATGGTATAGTTCAACTGATTCTGAGAATATGACAGCAGTTAAGAACTCTATGCGTGCTGTTGTTGCCAAGCTCAATCAGCCATTACCACTTAATGAGGACGGATCAATTAATGATGAACTTTTCAAGGCGCAGAAGGACGAGCTCTTAGCTGTATATAATGAAGCTATTGCCAACTGTGAGAGATATATTAAGGAGGCGCCAGCGAAGTGGAGTACAGGTAAGCTTCGTAAATCCATGGTTCGTGGTCTTCTTAACTATATACGTGATGAGAAGGACCTTTTGGATGTTGTAACAGATAATGTCGGCGCTAAGATTATTGTGAATATGGAGGAGTGCCATGTTATGGCTGATCTCTATTCACATATCAAGACAGAAGAATTAGCTGATGGCACTGAGGCAGAGTGGCAGCAGGAGGGTAATTCTACTGATGTATATAAGGTTAATACCAGATCGGGCAGAGTATACTACGTTAAGGAGAATATGAGACTCATTGGCGATGACCTTGATGGATTCGTGGACAGACGTATCAGACAGCTTGATGTCTCAAGGGAGGCTAAGCTTGCCGGCAATGCGCATAATGTTGAGGCAAGACTTACTGAGATTACAGAGAAGGACTATAACGACGCGCTTGCCATCTTAAGAAAGATGAAGACTACACTTACAGAAGGAAGCGGAAGCAGTCAGGCCGGATATAGAGAAAGATATATTAATTTCTTAGGACATGACTTCGTTAAGATATTCAATGACTTAAAGGCTATTAATGAGACAATTGAAGGAGCAGGTGCCGACAAGGCTGTTATTCAGGCAGCGCTTGATGAACAGATTGAGGCTCAGAGAAGAGCAGCTGAAGGTGATAGGCCTAAATTCGATGCCCTTATCAGCGCATATCGTAAGCAGCTGGCAAATGAAGTTATTCAGCCACTTACTCCAATAGCATATATCAAGCAGCTTATCAGCGAGAACAAGCTGGGACTTGATGCTAACAGAGACAAGGGACTTATAAGAATGCTTTCTGATATGAATCTTGAGGTGTTCTTCACACGTACTCTTGGTAAGGAGGTTGAGCTGTATGGTCAGCAGAAGGAGCGTGGCAATGTTGGCAAGAATGATGTAACAGCTAAGAATAATACTGCAACAGGAAGAATTGCAGATTTCGAGGACGGTTTTACAGATGTTGTTACAACTTCCAATATGAGCGTTCTTAAGTTTAGGAGAAAAGGTGAGGAGACTGCAACAGATGTCTGCTGTACTATGATTACCGAGGCACCTGGTGAGGAAATGCTTCAGGTAATTAAGAGAGCTGAGGACTCTGGCAAGACTGTTGAGTATTCCAAGAATGCAGTCAGACAGCTTATCAGACTCCAGATGTATGATACTGTATGTCTTCAGACAGACCGTCACTGGAGGAACTTCAAGGTTACAACAACTGAGGAAGATAATAAGATCATTATTAACTCTCTTAAGTCGTATGATCATGATATGTCATTTGGACTTGATAGCTTGGATAATGCATTCAGAAATGGTAAGGCTGGTATGCTGCCACCACTTACGAAGAGGGTTAAGGTTGGCTCTTTTGAACACAGTATTCTTGTTAAAGAGAATTATATTGATGTTGGTGACGCCTTCCTCAAGAATCCTCCTGCCATAGAGCGTTCAAAAAGGGATATATATATTCAGAAACTCTTAAGCCCAGAGGAATTCAGACGTAAGTGTGCATTCTTTGCTCCTTACCTGGCTGACTGTGGATGGGTTTATTATAATAGATTTAAGGGTGTTCTTAGAGATAAGAATGGTGAAATGCTTGCTGAAGATGATAAGTTTGCAGATACACCTAATGTGACTGTTTTAGAGAAACTGGACGAGCAGACTAATGTGACTTCAAGAAGAAGATTTGTTGTTAATCCTGCGGTGGATCCAGATGACAAGGATGAAGCAGATGGAGCAGAGGAGCTTACAGCCGATGTTAAGGTGAATGGCTTAAGAGACGTTCTCTACGAAATACAGGAAATTGCAATACCTAAGAATGTGGATAGGGGCATAATGTTCTCTGCTGGATATGTTAATCTTGACTTGCCTAGGGAAAAGATTGGAAAACTGCTTTATCTACTTAAGCAGCTTAGAGAGATTTATGATGGTTATACCTTTGCAGACACTGATGAAGGTGCAACTGCCAAGTACTTTACAGAGTGCGTGCTTAATTATTTCTCATCTGTTTTCGTAAATGATAAGGAAGCGTTTGCTGCATTTAAGGAATATGAAGCAGCCCATGGCATAGCTGGTGAGGGAGAAGAGATTGAAGTTCCTACTCTTTTACATATGGATGCTGCGGCTTACAGAGCTATCAAGCTTATGCAGGAAAACTTTGATGAGTCTGTTGTAGCTAAGGTTGCTGACCTTAACTGGAGCCAGGAGAAAATTGACGCATACAGAGCACGTATTAATGATTATGTAGATAAGATTGAGAATGTTGTTAAGCCTGCTGCAGAGAACTACTTAGTCAGAAAGTATGGCGCAGATTCTCCTAAGGCAAGATTCTTCCTTGAAGAAGATGACTATAATAAATTTGAGGATATTAAGGAATTAGCATGGGACCCAGGAATGTCATATTTTGCAACAGAGGATCCAAGCTTCTTATTTGGACAGGATGCTTATAAGGATATGGCTTCAGCTGGTGAATTAGCTACAGCAAAGGGCGTCTCTAATTCTTTAAGACAGGGTGAGAGACAGAAGCTTGCAGTAATTGGCGATAACGATCCGTTAAGAAGCATGGTTGGTTCGAAGATTAATTAGTCTATCTGCAGTCCTTGACCAACTGCGGGTATCCGATGGACTCAATATCACCTGCAGCTATTTTACCAAAGAGATTTTTAATCTTACCTTTGTTAGTAAGGTTGCAGGACCAGATATAACTATCATCGGGATAATACATATGTGCATCCTCTAAAAAAGCATGAAGAAGTGCAAGGACATTGGCAGGACTGTTAGCATCCAGATTAGTAATATTAGCGATGTAAATAGAAGCACCATCTGATAATGCAAATAAAATAGCTATAATCCGATTGTCTTTAATAATGGCTTTACTTAGGAATGGGTCGTAACCATTCCTGAGTACTGAGCCATATAGTGGGTCATTAGAGCTATCATAAAAGTCAGCCTTATAATTGTCGCAGCTTTGTACGTGACCAGACTGAAGCGAATAGACTGTGGTGCTCTGCTTTCTGATTATATTATTATAGATATCACTTTCTATAATTGCTCCAAGCTTTTGCCTAATTACTTCATATTTTGCTACAGTTGGGAAGTACATTCTGTATGAGAAATAATCCCTTAGATGCATATAGCCCTCATCGTCAACATATTCTGGATTGACGAATACATTAACTGAATTGGCATTAACAGCCTTTGCTTCGTTTTCAATAAAGGCTAATAACTCATCGCCAAGTTCCATATGTCTGAATTCCACACCAACATATATATGATTGATTATGATTTTAAGGCCGGGTGTTATTGAGAATACGGCTACGGCAATATAGTCGTCGGCATTTTTATCCTGCTTAATGCCACAGGCTTTTACGTCATCGTTCTGAAGAAGAACCTTGAAATTGCCTGGGAGCAGTGTGATTCTTTCTATATTTGATTTATCAATTAACTCTACAGCTGTCATATGTGCCTCTATATGTAAATAGGATGTTTTCCTTTGTGTCTTTGACATAAACATAACACAATATGAAGCTTATAAAAAGCCATTGACATTGTAGATATAGATTCTGTATAATTCTTACCGTGATTGAAAAAGTCACAAAAGCGGATGTGGCGGAACTGGCAGACGCGCTAGATTTAGGTTCTAGTGGGAGACCGTGCAGGTTCGATTCCTGTCATCCGCATTTATTTTTATATGAAAGTATTGACAGACACGTAAAAGACTCGTATACTACTAGAGCATGCGAATTTTTGCGTGTCTTTTTATGTGCAAAAAATCGCATAATATTAAAATAGGAGGTAAAACCGAAATGCCAACATTTAACCAGTTAGTAAGAAAGGGTCGTCAGGCTTCAGTTAAGAAGTCTACAGCACCAGCTCTTCAGAAGACTTACAACTCACTTCACAAGAAGTCAATTGATGCAAGTTCTCCACAGAAGAGAGGTGTATGTACAGCTGTTAAGACTGCAACACCTAAAAAGCCTAACTCAGCGCTTCGTAAGATCGCCAGAGTTCGTCTTTCTAACGGAATGGAAGTAACAAGCTATATCCCAGGTGAAGGACATAACCTTCAGGAGCATAGTGTTGTTCTTATCCGTGGTGGAAGAGTAAAGGATCTTCCAGGTACAAGATATCATATTATTCGTGGTACTCTTGATACTGCTGGAGTAGCTAACCGTCGTCAGGCTCGTTCTAAGTACGGTGCTAAGAGACCAAAGGCTGGTAAGTAATTACCAATGTAGCCCAGGATTGGGCGTGTACCACAATTAACTAATAAAGTGTTGGAATTCTGGTTTAGTCAGATAGAAGACACGGACACTAGTAAGGACCGCAAGGTCAAATGTGAGTACCTATGAATTAATTAAAATAATTAAGGAGGGAAGAATCGTGCCACGTAAAGGACATATTCAGAAAAGAGATGTTCTTGCAGATCCAATGTACGATAACAAGGTAGTTACTAAGCTTATCAACACAGTAATGCTTGATGGTAAGAAGGGCGTAGCTCAGAAGATCGTATATGGCGCATTTGCAAGAGTTGAGGAGAAGGCTGGAAAGCCTGCTCTCGAAGTATTTGAAGAGGCTATGAACAATATCATGCCTGTTCTCGAAGTTAAGGCAAGACGTATCGGTGGTGCTACATATCAGGTACCAATCGAGGTTAGACCTGATAGACGTCAGGCACTCGCACTCCGTTGGCTTACAATGTTCTCACGTAAGAGAGGCGAGAAGACAATGGAAGAGAGACTTGCTAATGAGATTCTTGATGCATCTAATAACACAGGCGCATCAGTAAAGAGAAAAGAAGACATGCACAAGATGGCAGAGGCAAACAAGGCATTTGCTCACTATCGTTTCTAATAGTTATAGGAGGAAAAAATCTTGGCTGGAAGAGAATATCCATTAGAGAGAACCAGAAACATTGGTATTATGGCTCATATCGATGCGGGTAAGACAACTCTTACAGAGCGTATCCTGTATTATACCGGTGTTAATTACAAGATTGGTGATACTCATGAAGGTACTGCTACCATGGACTGGATGGAGCAGGAGCAGGAGAGAGGTATCACTATTACATCAGCTGCTACAACTTGCCACTGGACACTTGAAGACCATGCTAAGGCTAAGGCAGGTGCTTTAGAGCATCGTATCAACATCATTGATACTCCTGGACACGTAGACTTCACTGTTGAGGTTGAGCGTTCACTTAGAGTACTTGATGGTGCTGTAGGTGTCTTCTGTGCTAAGGGTGGTGTAGAGCCACAGTCAGAGAACGTATGGCGTCAGGCTGATACATACAACGTACCAAGAATGGCATTCATTAATAAGATGGATATCTTAGGTGCTAACTTCTACGGAGCTGTTGAGCAGATTCGTACAAGACTTGGTAAGAACGCAATCGTACTTCAGTTACCAATCGGTAAGGAAGACGATTTCAAGGGAATCATCGATCTCTTTGAGATGGAAGCTTATATCTACAATGATGGTAAGGGTGGTGATATT
>JAZLFL010000152.1:0-3068 GCA_045615825.1 Lachnospiraceae bacterium | reverse complement strand
ATTAAGGGTGATGAGGAGCTTAATCCTATCATGGCTAATCAGAATGTATTAGATGCTATGAAGATTGCTTACGAGGAGGGCAACAGACTCTTCTCATATCAGGGAGATGATGGTTCTGGAAGAAAGTTTTTCATCAAGAACTTCTGTAAGGAGAGAAATCTTAAGGCAATTTCAATGAACTGTAAGAAGCTTTTTACATATGATTTTAGCTTTGTAGACAAGGCTCTTTGGGCAATAACCAGAGAGTGTATTCTTACTGATTCAGTATGTGTTCTTGAGGATTTACAGTATAGAGAAGAGGAGAAGGACAAGTTCTATGGATATATGGACCTTGCCTTTGCAAAGCTTGTTGATAAGAATGTAACAGTGTTTGCCAACTCGAAGGATAAGATTGAATTCAAGGAGATTACAAAGGAGCCTGTAACAGTACTTGCACTTGGAACTCCAGGTGCAGCTGAGAGATTCGAATGTTGGAAGTACTTCGCACAGAACTTTACACTTGCTCCGGATTGTGACCTTTTTGAGATGACAACTAAATTCCTGTTTACTCCTGGTAAGATTCATGACGCATTAAAGCATGCCAAGTCTCTTGCAACAATGGATAAGGATATAGCAATTCCAAGAGCAACACTTTTTAAGGGTTGTAATGCACAGATGTCATCAGAGCTTAGCCAGAAGGCGTCAAGAGTTGAAGCTAAGTTCGGTTTCGATGATATCGTAATGAATAAAGACCAGAGAGAGACTATTAATCATGCCATTGAGCAGATGAACTTTAGAAAACAGGTATACGATGATTGGGATTACAACAAGAAGTATCCATACGGACGAGGACTTACAGTTCTTCTGTTCGGTGCTCCTGGTACTGGTAAATCCATGATGGCACAGGTACTTGCCCACGAGCTTAACCTTGAGCTTTACAGAGTTGATATTTCTAAGGTAGTAGATAAGTACGTCGGTGAGACAGAAAAATCACTTTCTATGATTTTTAGAGAGGCCAAAAAGTGTAACGTCGTATTGTTCTTCGACGAGTGTGATACAATCTTTGCTAAGCGTTCTGATGATGGTGGATCTAATCAGGCGTCAGCTAATAATAAGACAGCCTTACTTCTTCAGGAGATGGAGGCTTATGACGGAGTATGTGTACTTGCCACTAACTACAAGCACAACATTGACCCAGCGTTCTTTAGACGTATGAAGTATATCGTAGAGTTCGAGTTCCCTAATGCAGATACAAGAGAGATGCTTTGGAGAACTACAGTACCTAAGACAACTCCACTTGGAGAGGACGTGGACTTTAGATTCATTGCTGAGAAGTTTGAGTTTGCTGGTGGTAATATTAAGAATTGTATTCTTAATGCAGCGTTCCTTGCAGCAGCAGATCCAACAGCTAACGGTGAGGTATGTATGAGGCATTATCTTAATGCTATTAAGTACGAGTTCATTAAGGTAGGAAAGATCTTTACACGATCTGATTTTGAACCATTTGCAGATCAGGTTTTTGTTGATTGAGAGTAGGTGAATATATGATTGAAAGGGAACTTACAATTCAGGCTACAACAGACAATTATTCGAAGGTTCTTGAATTTGTTGAGAGAATTCTCGAGGAGACAGGATGCCCACAGGCTTTGATGTTCACCTTGGATATATGTATGGAAGAGATATATATCAATATTGCAAGCTATGCGTATTCAAATAGCAATGAACAAGGGGATGCGTATATTAAGATAACAATTGATGAGGATCCTTATAGGGTAACTATGGTGTTTAAGGATAGTGGAATGCAATACAATCCACTGGAGAAAGAGGACCCAGACATTACACTTTCTGCGCAGGAGAGACAGATTGGTGGTCTTGGAATATATATGGTTAAGAACATGATGGATGATGTGACTTATGAATATATAGATGGTCAGAATGTTCTTACTATATCAAAAACAAACGTAGAAGAATAAGGGGAAAAATGAGACGATTAGCAATACTTGGAGCAGGAAGATTATCTGAATATTTTAATGGGAAGATGCCAATAGAATTCTTCGAAAAATATAGCGGGATACTAATGGATTCAAGCGTGCCGATTATAGTCTCTGATGAAGCCGTAGAGAGAGTAATATGTGCTGATGATGAAGCTTCTAAGCGCATGTATAAGCTGTACTATGCCTGTGGTGAGAATATAATTGCACAAGTGGGATTAGAGTTGGCCTGTCTGTGTTTTGTTGAGCCAGAGGCCAGAAAGCTTATAGAGCTGATATGCGGGGCTACAGGAGAAGGAATTACAGTAGAAGCCGCAGCAATTGTAGTATATGGCAGAGGAAAATACTTTGCAAATATGTCGGAGCTTGAAGAGGCATATAAGAGCTTATCCAGAATACTTATTCCTGACAATAAGACTAATACTGATATATTTAGAACCAGGCTTTGCTTTGATTATAGGCTGGCAGAGTGGATAGAGGGAATTGATAATCCATACGGAGAGGTTATTACATCAACAGATATAAGGATATATGGCTACGAGGAGGAGTTTGCTCAAATCAGCAAAAACCTAAAGGATAAATCAATTTCTATTCTTGTAAAAGGTCAAAAGTATTCAGGACGCAAGAACTTTGCGAGATTCATGGCAGCTAAAGCAGATAAATGCTTACATATAATTCCATTTAATGAATTAGTACGTGCGAATAAATCTGGAGAGCTTGAGACAAGAATTATAAGAGGATTAAGAGAAAACTTACTTACAGATTGCTATATTGCTGTAAGTGATATAGAAAAGACTAACGAGACAGAAGAGATATTAAAAGCTGTATTCAAAGAGGTAAAGAATTTAGATGATACTATAGTTTTCTTTTTAATGGATACTGAGGTTAAGTGCTCTTCATACATTGATATTAAATATATTAGTTATAGCATTAAAAGACCAGATAGAGCCAAGACTCTTAGCATCTGGCAAGGATTTCTTAAGGATGAAGAATATGCTAAGGATTTGGATGTAGATGAGATTACTAACAAGATGAGGCTGAATCCTGGTCAGATAAAGAGGGTCTGTGATACCATGCGCGCAGATTTTGAAATCAATA
>JAZLFL010000151.1:0-3666 GCA_045615825.1 Lachnospiraceae bacterium | reverse complement strand
TCTCTTCTGATTAAGCTGAGCCATAACAGAACTTCTGCATATATATGCCTTCTCAATGAACTCTTCCTTGGTAGCCTGTGGAGCCCACTGGAATGGCGTAAATGGCTTTGGTACGAAGAACGAAGTGGATGCAACAATCTGTACAGGTCCGTTCTTACGCTCTTCCTTGCGAACTGTATCAAAGAACTCTCTTGCAATCTTGTCAGCAAGGATTCCAATTCCCTCAATATCCTCCTTAGTCTCGCCTGGAAGACCAAGCATGAAGTACAGCTTAACTCTTGTCCAGCCATTCTCAAATGCCAGATGTGCACCACGGATAATATCTTCCTCAGTTAAGCCCTTATTAATAACATTTCTCATTCTCTGAGTGCCGGCTTCAGGTGCGAATGTAAGCGAACTCTTCTTAACATCCTGAACCTTACCCATAACATCTACCGAGAAATTATCAATACGAAGGGACGGAAGCGATATATTAATAGAACGTGAAGAACATTCCTCAATAAGGAAATTAACTAATTCTTCAAGCTTCGAATAATCACTCGAACTAAGCGAGCTTAAAGATATCTCTTCATGACCTGTAGCCTCAAGCATCTTAACGGCCTGTGCCTTGAGCCAGTCGACATCACGTTCTCTTACTGGTCTGTACAGCTGTCCTGCCTGGCAGAACCTGCACCCTCTGATACAGCCCCTCTGAATCTCAAGAACAACACGATCCTGCGTTACCTTGATAAATGGTACAATTGGGGCATCAGGATAAGTGGTATCCGATAAGTCAGTCACAATCTCTTTTTCAATGACAGCAGGAATACCTTCCACATTAGGTGTGTAGGACTTAATCGTGCCATCCTCGTTATATTCAACATCATAAAGGGATGGAACATACATACCACCAAGCTTTGCAATCTCTATTAAGAGCTCCTTACGGCTGTATACACCCTTCTTATACTCCTTAATAAGGTCAAGGATAGCTCTATACTTAGTCTCTCCTTCGCCAATATAGAAAAAATCGAAGAACTCAGCTATTGGCTCCGGATTATACGAGCATGGACCGCCGCCGACCACAATAGGATCCTCATCTGTTCTGTCTGTAGCCTTAAACGGAATACCCGAAAGATCAAGAATCTGAAGGATATTGGTGTAGCACATCTCGTACTGTATTGTAATGGCTAACATATCCATATTCTTAACAGGTTCCTGGCTCTCAAGGCCAAAGAGTGGTATCTTCTTCTCACGCATTATGGGATCCAAGTCAATCCATGGTGAGAATACACGCTCACACCATACATCCTCGTACTTGTTGAACATGTCATACAGTATCTGAAGTCCAAGATGACTCATTCCAATGTCATATACGTCCGGGAAACACATTCCCACACGCACATCTACCTTGGATGGATCCTTAACAACACTGTTAATCTCATTACCAATATATCGTGCCGGTTTATCAATCGACATTAATATCTCATCACTTAAAGCTAACATCTATATCTCCTGGTAGTATCATTCCTAGAAAGTAACATTATGAATAAGTGAAGCAATTAATGGACTTGCCATGCACTTGTGATCACCCGATTCATCTACTTCATTCTTATCCTTAACAAGCTCATTAAGCTCATTTAATCTGTTAATATACTTATCCTTATTAGTGAATATCTTAATAAGTGCATCCTTAATGCCTTCCTTGCGCATAAGGTCCTGAAGATGTGCCTGGAAAGCCTTATCATCATACTTAGGTGATGAACTGTAGCCAATAACAGAATTGGAAGTAACAACAAGATGGTCAATCATATAGTTCTTGTCATAGGATGTGAACATCATATTATACTGACCATACAAGTCACCAACGGCCGCATCTATATCGACTCTGTCAGTCGATGCGCACTGCTTCACTCTGAAACACATTATTACATCTACTACCATCTTGCAGGCTGGAAGTAATCCAAGAACAGCAACTATTGTAAGCAGATTCCTGTTAGAACCTGTTGTCACACGGCCGATTACATATAATCCGAGTGCAAGTGCGAACAAAAATACTGTTACTAATATATCAACCTTTCTTCTGTATCCTATATGCTCATAAGTTCCCTTAGGATGCTTCTTATATAGAAAGTCCATGTTATTACCTCTCGTATAAATCCAATCTATTGAAAAAGCTTATAATTCTTTGTTAATTATCTCGATCAGCTCTTTGTAATCTTCTATATGGCAGTCAGCAAATGCCTTCTTATCTTCCCACTGATAAGCTGAATATGTATCCCAAACAGCGCAAAGCTTCATGCCCGCCTTCTTACCAGCCGTAAGACCAACAATAATATCCTCGAATACAAGGCAGTTTTCAGGCTCAACATTCAATCTCTCTGCAATGGTCAAATAACATTCAGGATCCGGCTTGCCCTTAACAACATCTTCACCAACAATAGCAGTCTCAACAACATCCATAAGATTATTGGCATTAGCAAATCCATAGAACAAATATCCTGAATTGCTTGTAGCCACTCCAAGCTTTATTCCCTTACTCTTAAGGAGCTCTAAAGCTTCTCTGGCATATGGCTTGAATCCAATCTCCTCCTCATAGAGAATCTTGGCCATCTCATTCCATTCATCCATCATCTCTTCTATTGTTACATCGAATCCAAAATGTTCCTTTGTATAGCAGGCTGTCTCATACATATTGAGGCCTTCTATCTGCTTCTGATAGTCCTCAGGAAGTTCCTTACCATACCTAGCGAAGTAGTCCCTGTCTATCTGCTTCCAAAGTCCCATTGAATCTATTAATGTACCGTCCATATCGAACAGACATGCTTTAATATTCTCAAACATATTTATTTCTTCTTATGTACATTACGAATAGTCTTCTTCTTATGCTGCGAAGAATTACTACTCTTTCCATTGTTACCAGACTTGCCAGTCTGTGTCTTCCTTCCATTGCCCGAGGTTTTATTATTATTTCCTTTATAAGAACAAGAGGCTTTCTTGCCAGGGTTATTAGCATTCTCATTACCAACACGTCTTGGCTTAATAAGGCATTCCGGACCAAATCCTATAAGATCCTCTCTGCCAGCTTTCTTCAAGGCCTCCATTACAAGATCATAATTCTTAGGATTACGATACTGAATAAGTGCCCTCTGCATAGCCTTCTCATGAGGATTATGCTCTACATATACCTTCTTGCCAGTCATTGGATCAATTCCCGTATAATACATGACTGTACTCGCAGTGGATGGTGTTGGATAGAAGTCCTGAACCTGTTCAGGCATATATCCAAGATCACGAAGATACTCAGCCAAAGCAACCGCTTCCTTAAGTGTACTTCCCGGGTGAGAACTCATAAGATACGGCACCAGGAACTGCTTAAGCCCAAGCTTATCATTAAGCTTCTTGTACTTCTTCCTAATCGCCTCATATACATCGTTGGAAGGCTTCCCCATCTTACTATGTACTTCATCACATATATGCTCTGGAGCAACCTTAAGCTGACCACTTATATGATGTTCGATAAGCTCACGCATAAATGTATCATCAGGGTCCTTCATCATATAATCGAATCTGATACCTGACCTTACAAATACCTTCTTAACCTTAGGTAATTCTCTAAGCTTTCTTAACAGACTCAGATAATCACTGTGATCAACCTTCATATTCGGACAAGGTGTAGGTACAAGACAC
>JAZLFL010000150.1:0-10143 GCA_045615825.1 Lachnospiraceae bacterium | reverse complement strand
ATTGTAATCCTGTATAGCCCGTCTTACATAGCTATAAAGTCTTTGCATTTTCATCGAAATAAGTCCTTTGAATTTATAAACTTTTAACTTTATTCCTTAACAATTATAACACATTGATAATTCAAATATGCTATACTTTATATATTACATTGTGTAGGAATTCGTGGATTATTCGTATGAAAAAATCAGAGAAAAATAAGAAAATTCAGGATAAGAAATATTTCAAATGGGGTTTAACAGCATTTATTGTAATTATCGCCAGTATGCTGTTTGTTTACTCTATCTATAATATAGGAAGTATTGCATCGGGATTACGTAAGATTATTAAGGTTTTAACGCCAATTATTGATGGTTTTGTAATTGCATATCTTATCAATCCTATTATGCGATTCTTCGAGATTAAGTGTTTTGGCCGTTATTATTATAAGAAGGGCATTACTATTAGCAGCAGGAAGAAGAAGAGATTACGTGCGTATTCACTGATTCTTGCATTTATCGTTGCATTTTCGGCTTTATATGCGTTCTTTGGAACCGTTTTACCACAGATTTATTCTTCAATAGAGAGTATTATTATACATTTCCCAACATACTATAATAATATTATTAGCTATTGTAATGACTTGATTAGTCATACAGACATAGTTAAGCAGAATGATTTGATTGAGCTAATTAATGATTATTCTGATGATATTAACGAGGTTATTACAGCTAATATTATTCCAAGTATTAAGGATATACTGTTAAGCTTAAAAGATGGTATTTTCAGTGCAGTAGGAGCAATTATGAACCTTATAATTGGTCTGATTATTGCAATATATCTGCTTTTAGGCAAGGAAAAGTACATTGGATTAATGAAAAAGCTCATTTATTCAATCTGGCCTCGTGAAAAAGCTAACAATATAATGGTTGATTTACGATTTGTTGATAAGACATTCGGTGGATTCCTTATAGGTAAGATTGTAGATTCAATTATTATTGGAATTCTGTGTTATATCAGCTTAAATATTATGAAAACGCCATACGCAGTCCTTGTATCAGTTATTGTTGGCGTAACTAATATAATTCCTTTCTTTGGACCTTATCTTGGAGCAATTCCAAGTACAATACTGATTTTACTTGTTGATCCGATGAAGGCTTTGTATTTTGTGATTTTCATTCTGATTTTACAGCAGGTTGACGGTAATATCATCGGACCTGCAATTTTAGGTAATTCGATTGGTATATCAGGATTCTGGATTATTGTTTCAATTATTGTAGCAGGTGGATTCTTTGGAATTGTTGGTATGCTTATAGGCGTTCCGATTTTTGCGTGTATGTACGCATTTGTACGAAGAAGGATTAATCGTAGATTACTTGAACGTAATATGATAATTGATTCTGATGATTATGCCAAGGCAGAATATATCGATGAGAATAATGAAGTAGTACCTATTAATTATTACAGTAATGAGGTAATCACTGATGAAGATAATCCACAGTATGAAAGCTATGCAGAACTTGGATTAACTGAAGACAATCAGCCTAAGCCAGTAGTACCTGTAATTAAGCTTACATGGTACAAGAAATTCATTAAGTATATTAAAGGTATGTATAACAAGATAGTAGCCAGATATAAGAAATAGTCGAAAATAGCGTAAAATCGCTGTTTTTAGGCGGTAACATTTCGATAAACTCGTCTTTAACGAATAGTTAGATATCTCTTCCAACACTAAAAAGGAGCCCTTTCCACTCTCGGATTGGACTCTTTCTTTATGTAAAAATTTTATTTTGCTAAATCACAGATTATATCAATACACTTTTCAAAACCTAATCTGGAAGAATCAAGACATAAATCATAATTCTTAGCATCACCGAATTCAGTACCTGTGTAATAGTCACAATACTTTTTACGACGCTTATCAACAGTTTTAATAAGATCATTCATCTTATCAACTGATACACCCTTATACATCTCCTTCTTCATCATATGATTACGTCTGAAATCCAAAGATCCGTGAATAAATACATGTAATGTATCATCATATTCTCTTAAAATTGAATTGGCATTACGTCCAACTATAAGACAGTTACCGCGTTCGCCGAATAACTTAATTACTTCAGACTGTGCTGCAAAAAGCTTCTCATTAAGAGGCTTATTATAGAAATCAAATACACTTGAGAACTTGCTTGGTCCTGTCTCTGTTAATTTGAAAACATCCTTCGCATCAACGCCTGCTTCATATGCAGTTGTAAGGATAATTGCTTTATCAAGATATTCAATTCCAAGTCTGTCTGCAACAGCCTTTCCAATAGTTGATCCGCCTGCGCCATATTCACGGCTTATAGTAACTACTTTTGGCATAATTCCAACTCTCCTATCAATCGATTTCGTGCACGTGCACAATAGCGTAATTCGCTACAACAATATTATAGAACCTTATTAAGGAAATCTATTGTTCTCTTTTCCTTTGGATTAGTAAGAATCTCATCCGGAGTTCCCTCCTCAACGATATATCCACCATCCATGAAGATAATACGGTCAGCAACCTCTCTTGCAAAGCCAATTTCGTGTGTAACAACTATCATTGTCATACCTTCCTTGGCAAGCTCCTTCATTACGTCCAATACTTCTCCAACCATCTCAGGATCAAGAGCTGATGTTGGCTCATCAAAAAGCATTAAATCAGGTGACATGGCAAGTGATCTTGCAATAGCTACTCTCTGCTTCTGACCACCTGATATCTGTGAAGGATATACAGATGCCTTATCAGCCATTCCAACTCGCTCAAGTAATGATAATGCCTTCTTATCAGCCTCGTCCTTAGTAAGCTTTTTAAGAACAGTTGGTGCAAGAGTAATATTCTCCAATACACTCTTATTATTAAACAGATTAAAATGCTGGAATACCATTCCGATATTCTCTCTGGCCTTATTAATATCTGTATGTTTATCTGTTATATCAATATCATCAACAATAATCTTACCTGATGTAGCATCCTCAAGTCTGTTAATACATCTAAGTAATGTAGACTTACCACTACCGGAAGGTCCTAGTAATACAACTACCTCTCCTTCCTTAACATCAAGGCTGATATCCTTAATTACTTCAAGGTCACCAAAGTTTTTCTGAAGGTTCTCAATATGAACCATAATCTTTCTGTTTTCCACGTTAGTAATCTCCTTTAGGTTTAGATTATACCATATATAGTACTGAATATATAGTATCAATCAGAGTGCCTACAAGTATTGGCTTTGTTATATGACCATTCATACCATGCTCTAAGCACATCTTCTTATCTTCTTCGAATGCATCAGCTGTCATTGCAATAATAGGAATATTACGGATATATTCTTTCTCAGAGCTTCTCAAGCGGTCTGCGGCTTCATATCCGTTAAGTACAGGCATCTGAATGTCAATTAATATAACATCATATTTACCAGGTTCAGAATTCTCTATAATCTCACAGGCTTCTGCACCATTCTCGGCTTCATCATAAGTTATTCCGTTCTTGCCAAGAAGTCTTTTACCAAGCATACGGTTAACTTCATTATCATCAACTAATAATGCATGCAATCCATTAAGCTTAGCTGCTTTTTCTTCAAGAGTAAGCTCATCAGTTATATTTGAGTCTCCATTATCAGCCATTTCTGCTTCTTCAACAGGAATTATTATTGTATATGTCGTACCAACATTAATCTCACTATCAACATTAATAGTTCCATGCATGAGTTCAGTCAGGCTCTTAACAATGGACATACCAAGGCCTGTTCCCTGAATACGGCTGATTGTAGAAGTACGCTCTCTTTCAAACGGGTCGAATACAGACTTAAGGAACTCCTTACTCATTCCTATACCCGTATCTGTAATTACGAACTTATATACAACCTTACCCTCTTCATCAGATGGTAATTCTGACAGATGTAAGGTAAGCTTTCCCTTATTAGGTGTGAACTTAATCGAGTTGCTAAGACAGTTTAATAGAACCTGATTAAGATGTAACCTGTCAAATGTAACATAGTCATGCTTTATATCAACAGTAACATCAAAATCCTGCTCTTTTTCCTTAAGGTTAGCACTAAGTATAGCCTTAAGGTTATTAGCAACCTCTGACATACTGCCAGTAACATAGTCGATCTCAATTTTACCACTTTCAATCTTATTCATATCAAGGACATTGTTGATAAGCGATATAAGATGAGAACCGGATGATTTAATCTTCTCAAGATATTCATTAAGATTAGGCGAATCAGCGCCCTCTTCTATTGCCAGATTACTGAAGCCAATAATAGCATTCATAGGAGTTCTGATATCATGCGACATATTGGATAAGAAGGTACTCTTAGCTTTGCTGGCCTCCTTAGCTTCCTCCAAGGCAGCCTGAAGTGCGAACTCACTTGCCTTAAGCTCTTCAAGAGCATGAAGTCTTTCTTGATCAAGTCGCTTCATCTCCATCTCAGCCGTGCAGTCCTGGATAACACCCTGGTAACTTAATGTTTTGCCATTTTCATCAGTGATTAATTCGCCCTTACCATGAACCCATATATATTCACCATTCTTACAACGAAGACGGTAAGTCATATTGTATTCGTTCTTACCCATCATACCGTCATAGAAGTTGCGTCCAGTCCTCTCCTTATCTTCCGGATGGAGGGATTCTGACCAGATATTATTATCATCAGGAGCATCATCACCTTCCTCATATCCAAGAAGAGTACGGATTTCTGAACTCCAGGAACTGTCAGAGTAATTGCCATTCTCGTCGAAGTTAATCTCCCAAGCCGCTGACTTCATAAGTTCATGAACAGTATTACTTAAGATTGCATCCTTCTCCATTGCCTTGGCTAACTTCTGATGACTCTCTTCTAACTGCTTAGTCATATCAACAAGCATCTTATAATCAGGTGTCTCAAAGGCAAAAAGTACAATAAATGAAGCAATAGCAACACCAAAATAAGTAAATAATATTGTTGGGAACAATAACATCTGAATTAAAGTTGCAGCAATAACTACAGCTACAAACGCTACGATAGAATTGGACTGCTTATGATTAAACACACTCCTATTGTACATAAGAACGCAAATAGAAAAGGCCATATAATAGAGAACCAGTATATAAGTAATATAATATAAAGGTCCATGAATATACTGACCATCAGCAGTCAGGGTGAAAACCCATTTTGTTATAGGATCTGTAATGATTAAAATAGAGAAGAGGGATAATATGACCCTGTTGAAGCTCTCACCGAACTTCCATACCCTCTCCGTGCCAATCATTACATTGACATACATAAGTAAACAATAACCAGCCAGTGGTACTGTCAGATAGTAGAATACATTAACAAAATAATTAAGCCATAATGGTATATACGCACCATACGAAATGGTAACTGCAGATAATATATCCATAATCACAGATATAATAACTACAAATATAAGTCTGCAAAATACGCGATTAGAAAGCTTATCCGTCTGGAACTGAAGCTTAATAAACGCGTAATATACAATCATAAATATTAATGCTGCAATATCGTAATCAACATTGTATAGCATATATCCCCCAATAATCACAATAGGAGTTATCTCTTAGCCAACTCCTCTGTAATCTCTTCCCAAGTTACATTTTTCTCAGCCATAAGTACCATCATATGGTACAGGAAATCAGATATCTCATACTTAATCTCATTAGGATTAGGATTCTTGGCAGCGATAACAATCTCTGTTGCCTCCTCACCAAGCTTTTTAAGTATCTTATCAATACCCTTATCAAACAGATAATTGGTATATGAGCCTTCCTTAGGATGAATCTTACGATCCTGAATAACCCCCATAACGTCCTCAAATACCTTAAGTGGATTATCCTCAGTCTTAATCTCCTTCTCAATTACAGGGGTGAAGAAACAGCTCTTATTGCCTGTATGGCATGCAGCCCCCACCTGTGTAACCTTGGCAAGCAATGTATCCTTATCACAGTCAACATATAATGACTGTACATACTGGTAATGGCCGCTTGTCGCACCCTTAACCCATAACTCATTACGGCTTCTGCTCCAGTATGTCATAATTCCTGTACTAACAGTCTTGTTATATGCCTCTTCGTTCATATAAGCTACCATCAATACTTCATCAGTCTTAACATCCTGTACTACAACAGTTACATGGCCGTCAGTATTAAGCTTAAGCTCCTCCCACTTAACAGCTGCCTTAAGCATCGCAGTCTCAATACCATTAGCCTCGAATTCATTCTTAAGATCGATAATATCAGCAATATTGCTACTTACAATATCTCCGCATATACCGATAAGATTCTCATTGCTGGCAAGAGTAAGTAATCTGTCCTTATCCTCAGCTGGTAAAAAAGCAAGCACTGGGACCTTTGACAATTCAAAAGCCTCTGTAACACTTGTAGCTGTCATAAATAATATTGAAGAGACATACTCTTCTATTGCTGACAGGTTATCCTTAAGTTCTACAAGATTAGTTACTGCTGCAATAATCTTATCCTTGCCGAACTTCTTGGATACCTCTTCTGTAATCTCAATATTAGAGATCTTACTGTAATTAAGCATAGCCTGACTGCATCCAGCATACAGAAGCTTCTTAATATCTTCCATTCTCTTAACATTACCTGCACCGATAACAGGAACATCAATCGAATCACATATATCCTTAATTACATCAAGTGCTGCTTCATGTTCTTCATCATTATTAGATAAATCCATAACAATTAAAGCATCACATCCCTTGCTGATATAATCCTTTGCAAGTGCAACGGGATCTGTGTTAATTACAGTTGTATCCTGGAAGGACTTAACAGCAAATTTATTATATAAATATATACAAGGTATAAATCTTTTCATAATGACTCCTAAGTATATGGGATTATAATACTCCCTTTGTACTCTGTACTCCTTTTATTCTTGGATCAAGGCTTGTAGCCATATCTAAAGCCTTGGCAAATGCCTTAAACATAGCTTCAGCTATATGATGAGAATTATCACCGGCAAGAACTCTTATATGAATATTCATCATAGCGCTGTAAGATACAGCTGCGAAGAACTCTTTGAATAATTCTGTATCCATCTCACCAACCTTTTCAGTTGGGAACATATAATCATTAAAATCAATATATGGTCTTCCACCAAGGTCAACTGAACATAATACTAAGGCATCATCCATAGGAAGGATGAAATAACCAAATCTCTTAATACCTTCCTTATCACCTACAGCTTCCTTAATGGCCTGGCCGATAACAATACCTGTATCCTCTACTGTATGATGAGCATCTACCTCAAGGTCGCCGTCACATCTAACATCCATGTCAAATAATCCATGCTTGGTAAAGCCGTTAAGCATATGATCAAAGAATGGAATTCCCGAATCAATATTACCAAGACCTTCTCCATCAAGGTTAAGTGATACCTTAATCTGTGTCTCCTTAGTATCTCTGTATATTAAAGATGTTCTGCTCATAATAATCTCCTGTTACTACTCGAATCTAACACGAATTGAGTTAGCATGTGCAGTTAACTGTTCCTGCTCAGCGAAGAACTCAATCTTCTCATGTACCTTCTCTAATCCTACTCTAGAATATGATATTATGCTAGTCTTTTTAGTGAACTCATCAACGTTAAGAGGTGAGAAGAATCTGGCTGTTCCATTAGTAGGTAATATATGGTTAGGGCCTGCAAAATAATCACCAAGTGGCTCTGAAGAGTATGGTCCAATGAAGATTGCACCGGCATTATTAATCTTGGTCATAACCTCAAATGCATCCTTTGTCTGGATCTCAAGGTGCTCTGATGCAATATCATTAGCGGCATCAATTAAGTCATCCATTGTCTCACCAACTAAGATATAACCATAATTATCAAGGGACTTCTCAATAATATCTTTTCTGCTATATACCTCTACGAAACCATCAACTTCCTTAGATACTGCTTCTGCTAATTCTTCTGATGTAGTAAGAAGAATTGCTGATGCAAGCTCATCATGCTCTGCCTGGCTAAGTAAGTCGGCAGCAACGAATCTAGGATTAGCTGGCTCGTCTGGAATTACTAAGATTTCGCTTGGACCAGCAATGGAATCGATACCAACTGAACCGAAGCAAGCCTTCTTGGCAAGTGCTACGAAGATATTACCAGGTCCTGTAATCTTACATACCTTAGGTATTGATTCTGTACCATAAGCAAATGCTGCCACAGCCTGAGCTCCGCCAACCTTATATACATCATCAACACCAGCTATATCAGCTGCAACTAGTGTTACTGGGTGAACCTTGCCATTAGCACCTGCAGGAGTAGCTAACTGAATCTTCTTAACGCCTGCAACCTTTGCCGGAATAATATTCATAAGTACACTTGAAGGATAAGCAGCCTTACCGCCTGGAGCATAGCATCCAACACTGTCAATTGGTGTAATCTTCTGTCCAAGAATTGAACCATCCGGCTTAGTAGATATCCATGTTTCTCTTACCTGCTTCTGGTGATAATCACGAATGTTCTCTGCAGCTTCTTTCATTACATCAATAAGCTTTGGATCAACTATAGAATAAGCTTCTTCAATCTCCTCTCTGCTTACACGTACGTTGTCTGCATTAATATCCCACTTATCGAACTTCTTAGTCATCTCGAATACAGCAGCATCACCATTAGAGCGAACATTATCAATAATCTCAGCTACAACTGATTCATACTGTGTATACTGATTAGGGCTTCTCTTAAGAAGGCTTCCAAGAATATCATTCTTTGTCTCAGCATTTAATTTAACAATTCTCATAATTACCCCTTTATTTCTCTTCTACTAATTTACGAAGCTTACTTATAAGCTCTTTAATTCTTGCGGATTGCATCTGCATACTAACCTGATTAACAATTACTCTTGCAGATAATGGACAGATTTCCTCTAATACCTCAAGACCATTCTCCCTGAGTGTTGAACCTGTCTCTACAATATCAACAATTACATCACCAAGACCAACAATTGGTCCTAATTCTACAGAACCGTTTAACTTAATTAATTCAACAGTCTGATGCTTAACATTATAGAAGTAATCCTTGGCAATCTCAGGATACTTGGTACATACTCTGATAAGCTCATGATGCTTAAGTAATTCCTTAGCTGAAGCAGGACCACATACACACATACGACATTTACCGAATCCAAGGTCCAATACCTCATATACACGTCTGCCTTCTTCTACAATAGTATCCTTACCAACAACACCAATATCAGCAGCACCATATTCTACATATGTTGGTACATCAGGTCCCTTGGATAAAAAGAATTTAAGCTTAAGCTCTTCGTTAACAAAGATAAGCTTTCTTGTATCCTTGTCCTTCATCTCATCGCAGGTGATACCAATCTGCTCTAAGAGTTCAAGCGTCTTATTAGCAAGGCGTCCCTTTGTTAAGGCAAAAGTCAGGTACTGGTTGTCTGGATTGGATTCACTTACCTTGAGTGCCTGCATCAGGTCATCAATTATAATAACGAAACCAATTGAAGGCGCATCCTTACCAAACTGTGCTAAGAGCTTATCATATCTACCACCCTTGACAATTGCATCTCCAACGCCATATGTATACGCTCTGAATACAACTCCTGTATAGTAAGTATATTTATTAAGCATACTAAGGTCGTAAGAAAGATACTCAGAATAACCTTCCTTAGAAAGCATATCATTCAAAGTCTTTAACCTGTCTATAGCTGCTATACTCTCTTCATTAGTAACAAGACTTAATGCCTCATCTAATACATTGACACCACCAATAAGGTAGTCTAACTGCATAATCTGATTAATAATCTTCTCATCAATACCGTTAGCACTTAAGAACTGCTTGGCACCGAAGAAATTCTTATCTGTTATAAGATCACGAAGATTGCTCTCGATATCGTCAGATATTCCAAGCTCCTCGCATAGGCCCTGGAAGAACGCTATATTGCTTATGGTAATCTGGAATTTCTTAAGTCCAGATGACTTAAGCGCCTCAATAGCAAGCTTTATAACCTCAGCATCTGCTTCAATTGAGCCATC
This sequence comes from Lachnospiraceae bacterium, assembly GCA_045615825.1. Taxonomy (GTDB): domain Bacteria; phylum Bacillota; class Clostridia; order Lachnospirales; family Lachnospiraceae; genus Colinaster. The sequence continues at coordinate 133 of JAZLFL010000150.1, read as the reverse complement.
ACCAATAACCTCAACACCCATCTGTGTTGTCTCCTGAAGCTTACCCTGAAGCTTTGATGTCTGTGAGAAGGTATTGCCCTTATAAGTAAGTCTTAAGGTCTGCTCATCCTCCATGAAATACTTAGCTGCACAT